>CAZGUB010000001.1:0-45504 GCA_964528935.1 uncultured Flavobacteriaceae bacterium
CTAATTGACCAGGACTGCTACCTATTACGGTCGCTCTGTTGATTATTTGGCCAGTAAATGCAGTATTTTGAGTAATAATGTAAGATGCCTGATATCTAGCAATTTCACCTGCAACTAGGGTCCCGTCAACTGAATTATTTGAGCTAGATGTGAAAACCATGTTTCCATCATAACTTAAAGTGGTACCATTTCCATCTTGAAGAAGGTCTACTATTCTTATATTATTGATCACTGCATTTCCTGTATTTTCAATAACTATAAGGTATTCAATACGGTCGCCTGTATCTATTTTTGAATTATTATTTAAATCAAAATGAGTTGAGGACTTAATTATATCAATTGAAAAATCAGTAGATGTAAGAATTATAGTAGGGTCATTAGTTGTGTTTCCATCTGTATCATCTCCATCATCAGATACGTCAGAAACATCTCCATTATTCCCTGGTGAAGAAGCAATAACAGAAACGGAGTTAATTACGCTACCGGAATTAGCAGCAACTTGCTCAATCGTGTATGAAGTTGTATAGGTTAAAGCTTCTCCTGAACTAATGGTATTATCCGCATCAATGATATTGAAGTTAGATCCCATCTGGGGATGTGCCGAACAATAATAATATAAGTTATCAATACTTTGATCAACTTTTATTTGAACAAATGACCCATTATTTCCAGCAATTCCCTCCACTATTACATTATCTGAATATTCACTTCCAGCGTTATGGGTCCCATCTGAATTCAAACTCAACCTGAATGGATGACCATTATTACTAGTATCTGACTGGATAAATTTGTAAGTCTTTCCTCTTTCTAAATTAATTTGATTACTCTCAACACCATCTAGAAAATATTTATTTCCTTGTCCAGTATTTGAGACAGTTATTGAGATTTCCCGAATTGTAGTTTCAGTAATTGCTGAGGATAAACTTAATGGATTTCCACTGCCGTCCACAATTGTATCAGTAATTTGAAGATCTGTCAATTCTATGTTACCAGTATTTTGAACTAAAATTGTGTAGACAATTATATCACCAGCATCATTTGTTTGGTTACCATCGTTTTGAACAACTTCGGCAATCTTAGTTACCTCAATTGATACATCTGACATTGTCTCAACAACTGTTGGATCATCAACTGTATTTCCATCTGTATCATCACCATCATCTGATACGTCAGTTACATCATTGGTGTTTCCAGGACTAGAAGCCGTTACAGAAACAGTATTAACTATTCCTCCAGTATTTGCTGAATTTTGATCTATTACATATTGTAGTTCATAAACTAAACTCCCCCCGGCCAATAATGTAGCTTGGCTAGAACCATCAGTAGCACTTAGTAAATTTGGATCAGGGGTATTTATTTCATTTCCGTTGTTATCTCTTAACAAATCAGATAAATTAACCCCACTTAGAGTAACATTACCCGTATTTGTGACGGTTATAGTATATTCGATTAAATCTCCCTGATCGTTCTGACCGTTATTATTCGTATCAATTACATTTGAGATTTTAGATATTTCAATACTAGGTCTTGGTGTTATTTCAATAACAGTAATATCATCCTCTGTATTACCATCAGTATCATCTCCATCATCCGAGGTATCACTAACATTGTTTGTCTGTCCTGGACTACTTGCTATCGCCACAGCTGTATTCCTTATCTCTAGCGTTGCCGCTGCTGCATCTGATATTATATAATAAGCTATATAAGTTGCCGTCTCTCCTGCCTGCAGTGTTCCCGTATTTGAACCCCTATCTGATCCAGAGAATGATGGACCTGTACTCATGGTCAAGGCATCCCCATTACCATCCGTTATTGTGTCGCTTACCGTTAAACCAGTTAAGGCAACATTCCCTGTATTCTCTACAGTTATAGTATAATTTATCACATCTCCTGCTCCCACAAATCCATCTCCCTCATCAGTTACTGTGGCTATCTTAGTTACTTCTATTGCAGGTACCGGATCGATATCTACAACTGTTGCATCATTAGCCTGAGCTGTGGTCGGATCATCACTCTGATCCGTGACTATATTTGATCCACCTTGACCACTAGCTTGGACAGAAGCTCTATTAATTATTCTTCCAGAATAAGAAGCTTCATCAGTTATTGTAAAATTCGCAGTAAAAGTTACAATCCCCGAAATAGCAATAAAGGTTGCGCTGGATCCATTTGTAGCAGAAGCAAAAGTTGGAAGAGTTGTGAGTGCTAAATTATTAGAGTTTCCATCAGTTAGAATATCAGTAACCAATAAATTCTCAAGAGGAACTCCTCCGGTATTTGTAACACCTATTTGATAATAAATAATATCTCCAGAATCAGTTAGATTATTTGCGTTGGTGTCAGATACAGTTGCAGTTTTAATTATTTCAATTGAAGCTTCAGCGGAAGTACTTATTTCAGTTTTATCATTGAATTCATTACCATCCGTGTCATCTCCGTTATCACTAATGTCACTAACATTTATTCCTCCACCAATTGCGGATACGGTTACTTGGTTTTTAATTTTTGTAGAGAAAGCAGCTGCAGGTTCGATTGTGTAGGTAGCAGTGTAAGTAGCAATCTCAGAAAATCCTAATTTCCCCTCATTAGAACCATTTGAAGAGGATACATATGTCGGTCCGCTATCTAGTGATAATTCATTGTCGTTATTATCAGTTAATAAGTCGATAAGTGTAATACCTGTTAAAGTAACATTTCCAGTATTAACAACTGTAATAGTATAGACAATTGTATCGAGTGGATCATTAACTCCATTTGAGTTATTGTCTAGTACTTGAGCTGTTTTAGTAGCCTCAATTTTAGGATTGGGAGAAATTTCAACTATTGTTGGATCATCTTCCGTGTTTCCATCTAAATCGTCTCCATTATCTGAAGTGTCAGTAACATTATTTGTTTGTCCTGGACTACTTGCAGTAGCAATTGCACTATTAGAGATAAATGGTGTCTGGGCTGCAGCAGCTGAAATAAGATAAATAGATGTGTAGGTGTGATATTCCCCTGGCAGGGCAGTGCCCTGAGGGGAACCTTTACTTCCGTTAAGTCCGTCGTATGTTGGTCCGTTAAGCAAATTTAATACCTGTCCATTACCATCGGTCAAGATTTCTTGAATAGAAATTCCTGTTAGGGTCTGCTCTCCATTATTTTCAACTTTGATTGTATAATAAATCAAATCATTCTGACCAATTACACCATCACCGCTTGAATCAGTTACAGAGACAGTCTTTGTTACTTCAAGTGATGGAGTAGTTGTAATTGAAACTGCTGTCGGATCCTCAGGGGTTACAGTATTTGGATCATCTGAAAGGTCATCAACTGTGACACCTTGTGGAGTTGTCCCAAAGGCTTGAGCAACATTAGAAACTTGACCCGAGTCAACAGCCTGTTGGTTTACAATAAAGAAGCCTATGTAATTGACAATTTCACCTGGGATCAAATAACCTTGTGGTGAACCTCTATTTGAACCAGCATAAAACAGTCCACTACTCATATTTAGTAGAGCTCCAGTTCCATCAGTCAGCGTATCGCTAACAGTAATATTACTTAAAGTGATATCACCTGTATTTTGGATGGAGATGTCATATTGAAGAATATCTCCCTTCCCTAATTTATTATCTCCATTGTCTGTAACCGAAACTGTTTTTTCTACGAGTAATGATGGTGATGAAGTAAATGAAATTGCAGTAGGATCGTCACTATCTATTGTAGTAGGGTCATCTGATGTGTCACTAACATTTAAGCTATTTCCAGGACTACTAGCAATAATTGTCGCCTGATTAATTAGGCTTCCAGAATCTATTGCATTTTGATCAATAATAAGATCAGCTTGATACTCTATTTGCTCTCCAACAAGAAATTGATTTGGACTGCCTGAAACTAATGAGGGGGGGTTGTCAAATGAGTATGAATTACCATTTCCATCTGTCAATATATCTTGTATCGTTACATCTCTTAATGTAAGGCCTCCGGTGTTTGAAACGACTATAGAATAAGTAATTCTATCTCCAAGACTAGCCACTCCATTACCATCGAGATCAGTCAGAGATGCTGTTTTACTAACCTCCAATTCAGCCAAGACATTTATATTAATGTTTGTTGGATCATTTTGCTCTACCGTGCTTGGATCATCTGATGTAGCTGAAGCTACTGAGGTAACGTCAAGAACGCTACTTGCGCTTACAAGCACTTGATTAGAAACACCTCCTGCATCGACTGATTGCTGATTAATTGTGAATCTAGCTTCAAATATAGCTACTCCATTAACATCAATTGAAGTGGCTGTTGCATCTGTACCTGAAACAAAGGATGGTGATGAGGTCAGTGTTAAATCTAATCCATTATAGTCTGTAATTATATCATTTAAAGAAAGGTTATTTAAGTTAACATTTCCCGTATTAGAAATCGTAATTGTATAATCAATTGAGTCTCCTAAGTCAATTATATTATTACCGTTATTTTGAGTAACAGTTGCAGTTTTTGAAACTTCAATTTGAGGAGTTAAATCAATATTAATAATTGTAGGATCATCTAAAACATTCCCGTCTGTATCATCATTATCATCGCTAATATCAACTACTATTGTTCCGTCTAGATTGCTTGTTGCAGATACAGTAACGGTATTAATTATGCTTCCAGTTAAAGCAGCAGCCTCTTGAATTACATATGAAGCTCTATAACGAGTAGTTTCACCTGGGGCCAGGCTGCCCTCAGCAGAGCCTTGACTAGAGCTACCGTTTTCGTATGTTGGACCTGATGTTAGGGCCAATACTCCTCCATTAGCATCAGTAATAGTATCAACTAATGTTAGAGTCCCAACTGAGGTGATCCCAGTATTTTCTATAGTTATAATGTAGTTAATGGTGTCTCCGCTACCAACTACTCCATCCTCAACTCCATCAAATACTGTTGCAGTTTTTATAACACTAATTTGAGCTGCAGCAAAAAGTGGAACTTCCGTTAAATCGTCTTCAGTATTTCCATCATTATCAATCCCATCATCGCTTATGTCATTTACATCATCAACTCCGAAAGGACTGGAGGCGGTAACTTGTACATAGTTTTTGACTCCTCCAGAGTTAAATGCTTGGTCATTAATTATGAAAATAGCTCTATAGACAGCTGACTCACCAATTTGAAGGGTTCCCAAAGTTGAACTTTGAGAAGCTGATATGAAATAGGGCCCATCATTGAGACTAAGTGGATTGTCATCGTCATCAACTAAAACATCTTCTAAAGTAATGCTTGTTAATATTGTGTTTCCTGCATTTTCAATTGTAATTATAAATCTTATTACATCCCCAACAGAAGTCTCTCCATCTCCATCTGAATCAATTATCTCATATGTTTTTGTAGCCTCAATCTTTCCGTCAGGTTCCATTATTGTGATGGTTGGATCATCCTCTGTGTTTCCATCTTCATCATCCCCGTCGTCTGAAGTATCAGATACGTTTGCTGATTGTCCTTTTGAGTCACCTGTTACAATTAAACTATTTGAAACAAATGGCGTTTTGAATGCATCTTGATTTATCGTGAATTGAGCAGAGTAAACCAAAACTTCCCCGGGAATTATAGTTCCTATTGGTGAGCCAGCTGAAGCAGATACTCTAATTGGTGGTGCTGTGTAGTTGAGTTGTTCACCCAAGGAATTTTCAAATATATCGGTCAACGTTAATCCAGTTATAGTAGTTTCTCCGGTGTTAGAAATAGTAATAGTATAGCTTATTAAATCATTTAAGTTTATTTTTTGGTCATTATTTATATCCTGAACTACGGCTGTTTTTTCGACCTCTAATAATGAAATAGCTTCAATTTGAGTTACAGTAGGATCGTCTTGCTGAGCCGTGCTTGGATCATCCGAAGTAGCACTAACTTGTGTTGATCGGATTGTTGTGGCGTTAACAATGGCTGAATTTCTTATCTCTCCCTTGTCAACCGCTTCTTGATTAATTTGATAAATCCCCGTGACAGTCATAGAACTATTAGAACTCAACGTTCCAATATATTGTCCAATATTTGCAGATCCTTTAGATTCTGACTGTCCATTAGTGAAAATATAGGGAGTAGCTCCAGCTCCTTGTTCAAGTTGCATACCCCATACATACGTATAGGTACCATATACCCCAGGATTAAACCCTACAACTCCATTGGTTGCAAATTGACTAGTAGTAAATACCAGCTCAAATCTTTCAAACTTATTATTAAGCGAGAAGGTAAAAGTTTTTGATGCTGTTGATGAAGATAAATGGGTAGATTGGGCGCCAAGATTAAATCCTTCATGAGCAAATAAAGTAAAGTTCGTTCCCAAAGTTCCTTTTGCATAAATTGATAATGTGTAGGTAGTATTTGGTGAAAAAACGTAATTGTGTTCGTAAACTGCACTTGCAGTAGTTCCCCTTACTCCCATAGCTCCTATATCAGATGAGGTAACAAGATGACCTCCTCCTGGATCGCTGGTGTTTTTGCTAATGATTCCTCTACCTTCTATCAAATAACCTTCCCACCCCAGGGAACCTCCAGTTGCACTTAATTGAGCGTTGCTAAACATCCCAGGCCTTAAATAATATTCAATTCCATCAGGTATAGTGTATGGTGTGCCTTGCTCTTGAATATTTAAGCTTGAAATATTCCCAGATCTATTATTATCGATATTATACGTTGGACCAGTGAGTAAATTAACAGCAGCTTCATCAGTTGCAATTTGTTGAATTAAATTATTATTGTTAGGATCTTTTAATTCATCTGTTATTGTAAAGTTTGAAACATCTGTATTACCTAGGTTAGTTACTGTGAATTTGTATTTAAGTACATCATTTTTATCTATTATTCCATTTCCATTAACATCAATGTGATCATATTCCTTTAACAGGTCAATTCCTGAAACCTCTGGAATTTCAAATACTGTAGAGTCATCCAATTCTGCAGTATTTGGATCATCAGAAATATCAGTTACAGGTGTAGAAATACCAGAGGGTAAAGCGCTAACAACAATACTGTTTGAAACCAACCCCGAATTGACCATAGATTGGTCAAGTGTAATAGATCCTTGTAAAGTAATATATCCTCCAACAAGAATTCTATTAAGGTCTGATCCGTTATTTGAGCCTGTTTGTGTTAAAGTCGGTGAGGCCAATAAATTATTATTCCCATCTACTATAGTATCTACTAATTGAACATTCAATAAATCAATATTGCCAGTATTTGAAACAGTGATTGTATAGGTTATTATGTCTGCAACTCCTATAACTCCATCTCCATTATCACTGGTAAGCTCTACCGATTTAGTAATATTAATTCTTGGATCAGGATTTAGTCTCACCTCGGTTTGATCATCCGATATGTTACCATCAGTATCATCCCCATCGTCTGACTTATCATTAATAACTCCTGCAGTTGAACTTGCCGATGCAATTACGGAGTTTGCAATAAATGCACTACCCATCATTGTTCCAGTGATCGTCGTAGAGGCAATATATGTTGCAGTCTCACTCACTTGTAATGTCCCCTCGGGTGAACCAGCTGAAGAGCTAATAAATGTTGGACCTACTAATAAATTGTTATAGTTATTTAAAAAAGAATCGTAAAGAGTATCAGAAAGTGTTAATGATGTTAACCTAATATTTCCAGTGTTAGTAACTACAATTGTGTAGGTGATGATATCCCCTGGATCATTTAAGCCATTAGCATTCACATCTGAAACGGTAGCTGTTTTAGTAACTTCAATTGATGGCAATCGAGTTAGTGTTACAATAGTTGGATCATCACCCGTATCATCTTGACCAGTATCTCCATCATCAGAAACATCTGTTACAGTCCCGCTTTTTGTGTCTGTTGCAGTAAATACAATTGAGTTAGATAATCCGCCGGACTCTAGATCTTCTTGAGTTACTGTATATGAAACTGTATAAGTATAAGAAGATCCAACATTTAAATCAGTAATAGTCCCGGAGGAAGTGTTTGATTGTTGTATTACAGAAGAGCCGTCTAGATTAAGTCCGGAATTATAAAAATACCACCACTCATCACTGTATATACTACCAAACTGATTCTCTTGGGTCTTTCTTAAAATTGCTCCTGTCCATAAATTTTGATAAGTATTAAAAGAAAAGCCTACAACAGTATTATACTCGTCAATGGTATTCCACTCCCACAGATAATAGCCAAGAGAAGATAGTTGTTCTACCCACCTAGAATAGGTCTTTCCATTGTATGATGCAAAGTATGAATGACCATTATATTGTCCTAAGAAAGTGACAGTTACCCCTGGTATAGCAATAGAATTCACTAGCTCGTCAACTTCTATAATAGCTCCATAGCTTGAATAAGAAGGTTGATCCTGAAGTCTTCTATTAGTTGAATTAGTGTAAGTGTATAAATAAGATGCATCATAAGAGTAGCCATTATTTGGTTCAGAACTATACCATAATGATGTTACGTCTTCTGACTCCAAGCCGCCGACTTGACCTGAAATAGAAGAGGATGAAGTTAAAGTAATTGAAGAGGTCTGTAATATTAAATCCCCGTCTAACTGAATTAGAGTATCAAAGTATGAAAGATTACTTAAATCTATATTTCCAGTATTAGTGACTGATATTGTAAATATGACATCATCCCCTACGCCTATTTCACCATCCAGGTTATTGTCTACAGTTGAATAAGTTTTAACAGCTTCCAGCTCAGGGTCATATAATAAAGACGTTACAGCTGGATCATCAACAGTATTCCCGTCAGTATCATCTGCATTGTCAGATATATCAGTAACACTTTGCGATCTAGAAGTAATTATTATACTATTTGAAATTACTCCTGAATTAATATCATCTTGTGATATAGTATATTCAAATGTAAAACTAAGACTACTTCCTGCAGGAATTATATCTATAGTTTTTGTTTGTTTAGTGAGTTGATTTCCTAAAACATCATTCCATCCTTCATCATATGAAATTGAGGAATTGGTTGGATCTGATTTTAATATTCCTGTCCAAAACCAAGTATTTGTATTTAATTCTTGAACAATCCAATCATGTTCCTCTTGAGAGTTGGGAATATACATATGAGCATCCTCCCCGAAATTATTCTTAAAATTATTATTAATAGAACTAATAGAACTATTAAAACCAGAGGTGCCTGTAGACCTGTAATAATAATTATTATCGTAGCTTCCAATAAAAGTATACCCAGCTGGGGTTGCTGGCTGGGAGTTTTGATTTTCAATCTCCGCAATATGATAATTTGAATAGCTCTCATAAATATTTCGATATTTTCCCTGATTTACCGAAGGGTTAATCATTACATAATTGTATCCACTACTACTAGGCAATGCATTAGAGGATGGATTGCTAGAATCCCAATTTGTAAATGGTGCATTTGAAACTTCAGCAGAGGGATCCTCAGCCTCTAAATACAGATCTGGCCCAACACCATATCTATAATCAACTCCATCAATATTCTCTACTGTCCATCCTGTACTATTATAATATGAGTAAATAAAATCTGAAGCAATGGGACCTTCTTCAAGTTGAATCCCCCAAAATCTTGAATTACTACTTAAATCATTACCAGGGGGCCGGATACCTACTCTAGCATCTCCATTAATCGTAGAACTCGTTGTGAAAGTGTAAGTATATCTATTTAGTTCAGCAGTCTGATCTAACTCTATATCCTGAGATTTAAGGGCATTTTCCCAATTATAAGATAAATCAGATCCATCGAATACAACAAATTTCCATGGACTATTAACTGCAGCAGCTTTTTTACCATAAACCGATACTGTATATTGAGTATTTGGTTTTAGTCTGACATTTTTATAAACATAACAATCTTCACAAGAATTACCACTTCCATTTCTGTAGAGATACCACATGTAAGTGTCATTATCATAATTTTGATTAGTAACACCTGAATCCCCATCCTGATAATTGGGAAATGTTGAGCTCACATAGCTATCATTTCTATTGTTTAGATGTAAGTAAGGAATTTGTCCATATCCATTATCACCGACAGTACTTCCATAATTTGTACCTGATTCTGACCAGCCCCATTCATTGTCATCAACCGCCCAACTATATTGAAAATAATTTTGACTTTTTCCCACTAAAGGCTTGATTTCGATTGATTTTGTTCCCGTAGCGGTTGTCATGATGTCACTCAATTCAAAATCCTCCAAGTTGGTTTGTCCAGTATTAGTAATATTTACCTGATAAGTAATAATATCTCCTATATCATTTTCTCCATTACCATTTTCATCTGAAATATTTATTACAAACTTTTCAACTTCAAGACCTTTGGAGTTGTCAAGGTTTACAATAGTAGGATCTCCCAACTCGGCGGTATCTGGATCATCACTAACATTTGTAACTACTCCAGATGTCCCACCAGGTGTAATAAAACTTGAGACAATTGTTACTTGATTTCTTAACTCCTCTGCAGAATCTATCAGCTCTTGAGTAATTTCTATGGTCAAGGAATAAGTTGCTGAACCACCCGGGGGAAGATAGGTTTGTCTTGGATCAAATGTTCCTACGGTAGTTAGAGAATTAGATTTTGTTATTGGATTATCATAAGTGTATGTGTATATAGGAGAAGGCCCTACGCCCTCTTCAATCTGAAATCCGTAGAACCACATCCCAGTATTATCATTTCTAGGAGGTGCAATTCCAATCCTATAAAATTGTCCTGGATTCGAGCTACTTAAAAAAGTATGAGAAAACCTCTTCACTTCAAACTGTGAAAAAGATTTAAGGGGGGATACTTGTGAGTTATCATAATTGGTTATGTAATTAGAATCACTATCACTCCAATTATTACCATCATGCCAAATGAATCTGAAACCTTTATAATATTCCGAACCAGTATAGGACGAACTGTTTGGCGTTGCCCATACCGAAACAGTATAATAGGTATTTGGTTTGATAAGTGCTGGATCAATTTCTTGGTAAAACCATCTTTTTGAATTGCTATCCCCTTCTGAAAAGTTACCAGTAGTATTCCTTAAATTTATAAATCTGTTAAAATAATTTGAATCAGCTAAATCTGCCATTGAACGCCCATTCCATGAAATATTAGAGGGTAGAATTTGATAACCGTCAACAAATCCTGTATTTGCACTTGAAGCTCCTGACAAATCAGAGAAAAAGACCTCTATCCCGGCTGGTTGATAATGAAGTTCGCTATAATAACTTATGTAATTATATCTATCAGATCCTGTTTTATGCCAATAATTACTATTGAATGAAGCATAACTAAAATTGGAGGATCTTGTAGCTAAATTTTCAAGAGTGATGGTAGATTGAAAGGAGGAACTTTCGTGTTGCAAATTATAGAATCCTAGGCTTTGATCAAGTTCATTTTTTAATTCATCTGTCATGGAAATCTCTAAATCTACAATTCCCGTATTTGTTATTACAATTGAGTAGCTAATTTTATCTCCAACAAGCATAAGACCATCTCCATCAACGTCAATCTCAGTAGCTGATTTTGTTATTGATATTCCTGGAAAAAAACATGCTACATCATAATTTAATTCTTGGTAATCTTTTATGTTATTTGAATTTGAGTCCAACGGAGTAGTATAACCGTCTGAACCGCTAGTTACTTTTCCCCATCCGTCTTGAGTGATTGGATTGTTTCCAAGAAGACCATCCCCATCATCATCTGTATAGCCTGCCTCAATGACATCACTACAGCCATCATCATCTGAATCCAACTCAAAAATGTCCAAAATTGTATCACTATCAGTATCTGTTGGAATAACTAACTCAATTCTGTCATCTGCACCATTAAAATTATCATCCACAAAACCTTGGTCATTTGAATCTAAAACGCCATCATTATTAGAATCTAAAATACCATTTCCCCCCTCTACAAGGTCATATATCCCGTCATTATCTGAATCTAAATCGAAACCATTGTCTACTCCATCCTGATCAACATCTCCAAAACAATTTTCTTCTGCGCTTAGTGCTATACCGTCTAATTGAACCGACACATTTTGACCTAAAGCGTAAGCAGAAATTAATATTGCAATTCTATAGGTATTTGCATCGGTTGTAAATTGAAAGGTGTTTTGCGTCCAATTTGTAGGTGCCTCTGTGAGCTGATCTACTGCAAAATCTGTATCTAATGATTGAACTTGGAGTAGTGTTGATCCTCCATCCCCATGTGACGCTGTCAGTAAGCCCCCATCTCTATGATAAAATGTTACATTATATGTAGTGTTTGGGTAGACAAACTCCTCTACCATTATTCTATCAAATTCTCCTGTTCCAATCGAGCTCTCATCCCAAAATTCTCTGGTATTTGTTGGGCTAGTAGTCCCTGAGAGGTAGGCATTTTGTAGAAGTTCAATATAGTATTGTCCTTGTTGTGCTGACCATGTGTAATTATTACTATCTGTTCTGCTATCCCATACTTCTCCGTCTCCATTTACTGAAGAAAATGGCGGTGCAACAACAGAGTTTGGGTATTGTGAATTTTTATTTTGAGTAGGATTCACAGGGCCATTTTGTAAATAATAAGATTCAAAGCTATTCCCATCTAATGCAAAATCAATACATTTTTCAAAGCTGTCTAACACCCCATCATTATCATCATCAATATCTAAATTATCAGGAATGCCATCACTATCAGTATCAAGTCCTAGTGCAACAAAGGTTGGGTCATCTTCTGTGTTTCCATCATTATCGTCACCATCATCACTTACATCAATTGAGTCGAACTCCAGTGGATTTGGATTTCTAAGTGATGATCCAGTTACTCTAACAGAATTATATACTCCTCCTTCCTTTAGTGAAACATCATTAACGGTAAATGTAGCTGTATAAGTTATTATTCCCCCTGCAGTTAGAGTAGTAGAACTAGAGCCATTAGTTCCACTTGAAAAAGTTGGTGAGGAATTTAGGCTTAAGGTCTTTCCCCTTGCAGAAGTTAAAGTATCCTCTAGAGTTATATTTTCAATTGTGTCATTTGAAGTATTAGATATTGTAATTGTAAATACAATCAAATCAGATATGTCATCTCCTACGTTACCATTATCAATCTTAGTTGCAGTTTTTACCACTTTGAAAGAGGGCAATACACCTGTATAACTTATTGTTTTATCGTCTTCAAGGTTATCATCATTATCATCACCATCATCAGAAAGATCTTGAGCTCTAATTTCGGCTGGTTGTGAAAGTCCATTTGGATAGTAATAACTTATAACCTCAGCCTGATTCATAACTCCTCCGATTGTTTCATCTTGAGCAGTTACAGTATAATTGACTGTCCAAGTTGCAACTTCCCCAGAGATAAGAGTTCCTTGAGGGGAGCCAAGCGAGTTAGATTGAAAGTTTAATCCGCTGTCAAGAGATCTTGCATTGCCTTGAATATCGGTAATTACATCATTAATAAAGATTGATCTAAGAGTTATGTTACCCGTGTTTGTTGCTCGTATAGTGTAGGTCAGGATATCTCCCTGCGAGATCACTCCATCACCATCTAAATCATTATTTACTACTGTTTTTACTACATCTAAACTTGGGGTTGATTGTATTTCATAAACTGTTGGATCATCTCCTGTGTCTCCTACGCCAGTATCTCCATCATCACTAGTGTCATTAACAAAAATATTATTCGATAGATTTGCAGCGATAACAATAACAGAATTACTAACACCCCCATTATCAACATTGGACTGAGTGAGAACATAGTCAAGAGTATATGTTTTAACTTGACCAGGCGCTAAAATATTGGGATCATTAGTTGTTGGTGAGGATAACAAAGCAAGATTATTTCCCAGTAAATCCGTTAAAGTTTCAGTAAGGATAAAGTCTTTTAAAGATTGATTACCTGTGTTTGTAATTTGAATCTCATATCTTAAGGTATCTCCATTTCCAATTTCTCCATCATTATCATTATCAATTCCTTGAACAGTTTTGGTAACTACAATTGATGGGCTTCCTATTAGAGGTGTTTCCACCGTGTTAGAAGTAGCAGTAACAGTTGATGTACTTCCTGTTCCTGTGGGAGCAATACCAATTACAGAAGCCACGTTTGATAATCCTCCATAATCTAGAGCAAGCTGGTCTATAGTATAGGAAATTCTATAGTCTGCTCTTTCACCTACTAAAAGTGTTTCAGAATCAGAATCGATTGTGTCACCTATAAAAGTTAAAGATTCCGTAAAAGATAGTTGACCTGTTTCAAGACCAGAGAGCGAGTCATTAATTGAAAGTTGAGAGATGTCAACATTCCCTGTGTTACTTATTTGAATAGTATAAGTTACTATGTCTCCAATATCCGTGAGGTTATTATTGTTAACATCAGTAATCGATGCAGTTTTAGATATTACAAGTTCTGGAACTGCATCTATAATAAATTCAGTAGGGTCATCAAATAAATTTCCATCAGTATCATTACCATCATCACTTAAATCTTGAACGGCAGTTAATGTTGGATCAAGCATTGTAATAGATGCCTGATTAGAAATTCCTCCATTATTTATTGCCTGTTGATTTACAAGAAATGTTGCTATAAAAGTTGCCGTCTCTCCAGGTGCAATAACACCATATGAGGATCCGGCACTATTATTTGAAAAATTAAAGCTAGTAAGGGTTGGTGTATATTGTCCTGAAATGGTAGTAAAAATATCCTCAATAACTAAAGACCCTCCCCCTCCTCCAGGTGATCCTAATGTATTATTTCCGGTATTCTCAATTGTTATAGTATAGTTTACTAAATCGCCAGATGATAATTCACCATCTGAGTCATTATCGGTATATGACTGAGTTTTTACAACTTCGATTGACGGATCAGGAGTGATGGGAGTTATAGTTGGGTCATCGGTTGTATCTCCGTCTAGATCGTCCCCGTCATCACTATCGTCGGATACCCAGGTTCCGTCTGGGTCTTGTCCTCTTATTTCAATTGTATTTTGAAATCCTGTCTGATCAATTGCCTGTTGGTTAACTGTAAAAGATGCAGTATATGTTGCTGATTCCCCTACCTGCAAAGTCCCTTCAGGCGATCCTCCTGAAGAGCTTACAAAAGCCACAGTATTATTGTTTAAATTAAGCGAGATCCCTCTAATACCTGAGAGCTGATCATCTAAAATTAAATTTGTTAAAACTGTATTTCCCGTATTGGTGACAGTAATGGTATAAATCGCAGTGTCTCCTATTTGAATTTTGCTAGGATCTGCCTGAGTAAGTTCAACTGTTTTGGTGACATCAAGCTCTCCGTCGAAGGTTAATAATACTTCAGTAGGGTCAGAATTCAAATTTCCGTCTGTATCATCTCCGTTATCACTAACATCTGTTACTTGGTTATTTGCCGCACTTACATCATCTGCAACTACTGTAACTTGATTATTCAACAGCCCTGCATTCATATCATCAGCATTTACGGTATGTGTCGCAGTCCAACTTGCTATTTCTCCTGCTTGAAGGTGAAATGAATCAGAACCAGCTGTAGCACTTTCAAATGTTGGCCCGCTGTCCAATGGAACACTTGTAGTTCCAACACCATGATTTTGTACATCAGTAAGGTTGATGTTTTCAAGGGTAATATTCCCTGTATTAATAACTTGAATGTAATAACTAATTACATCTCCTATGCTGGGCCTTCCATCCCCATTATCGTTTAATACATAAGTTTTTACAACTTCAATTCCAGGCTGAACATTTAAGGCGGTAATGGTTGGATCATTAGTAGTATTTCCATCAGTATCAATTCCATCATCACTCAAATCAAAAACATCTGGCTCTGCTAAATTAGGATCTGATTTAGCGGTAACTGTAACCTGATTGGAAATTGAACCAGTTGCCTCATCATTAGCTGTAATTATATATTGAGCTGTGTAAGTATAACTCTGGCCTGGTTGTAGTGGATTATTATAAGTAGGGTTAATTGCAGTGTTATAAGTCAATACTGTTCCAGAGCCGTTTGTAAGAGCATCCTCAAAACTAATATCTGATAAAGCTATTTGCCCCGTGTTTAATACAGTTATTGTGTAAGTTATCGGATCACCTGGACCAATTTCACCATCAGCACCATTATCTACAACTGCTATTTTTGTTACTTCAACAGATTTAACAATTGTAACATCTACATCTGTAGAATCATCTTCTGTATTTCCATCATTATCAATTCCGTCATCACTAGTATCGGAAACATCACCGGTTAGATTTGGACTATCTCCCGTTGCTATTACTGAGTTTATTACCCTACCTGAATTCGCCGCTGAGGCCTCAATTATATAACTTGCAATATATGTTTCTATTTCACCTACAGCTATTTCACCTTGTATATTAGAAATTGTTGATGAGCTAAAAGTGGGTCCTGAGCTTAGGGTTAAATTATTTCCATTAAAGTCCGTTAACTGATCATTAAGGCTAAGATTATCAATAGTAACATTTCCTTTGTTTTCAATTAAAATCACATAATTTATTACATCTCCTACGTCATTTACGTTATTGTTATTTAAATCATCTACATTTGAAATCTTGGTTACTTCTAATATAGGGGAATGGGGTAAATCAACATCAACACACTGATCTAAACTATCAGAGATAACAACTCCGGTTGACTCTGCAATTGCTTGAGCGGTTAAACAGTTTGTTAAATTTCCAGAATCAATTGCTTGTTGATCTAATACAAAAACAGCAGAATAATTGATTTCTTCACCGACAACTAATGTACCAGTGGTTGTTCCATTCCAAGTTCCATTATTTTCAAGTCTTGAAATATTGCCATATGAAGAAGATTCAAAAACTGGTGATGGGGGTGTAAAGGGGGCGTCTAAAGGAACTGATCGACCGCCTCCGTCTCTCAGATCATCATCAGGCGCAACCGAAATTAGTTCTTGATAACCATCATTTAAAATGGTGACTATGTAATGGATTCTATCACCAACTGAGTATATACCATCGCCATCTACATCCTCATATCTATCAAAAATCTTATTAACTTCGATAGAAGCGATGTCATCATCCTTGGAAATTATATTAGGGTCATCCTCTGTATTACCGTCAGTATTATTTGCATCATCACTTGTGTCGCTAACATTAACATTGTCCGCACTAATTGCCTCGCCTAAAACAGAAAATGACAACCCCAAAATATTTTGAATATCACTAAATTGATAAGAAGCCTTGTATGTTTCTTGTTCGCCGGGGATCAAAAATCCTGACGCATTTGATGCAGTGGAATCAAAATATGTGATTGATTGGACAAGGCTCAATATTGAGTTATCAATACCGAGCAAAGTTGATGATAATACTAAGCTATTTAGATTAATATTCCCCTTATTTGTTACAACTATCGTAAAGTTTACCTCATCTCCCTCGCTAATTATTCCATCAGGACTTCCTGGATTATCTATAACGTTAGTAAATATTTTTACTTCAAGCTCTCTGTTGATTTGAGATTGAATATTTTGAAAATTTAAAAGAAAAACGATTAAGAAAATGGGAGAGAAGGATATGAGGAGCTTCTTACTATTTAAAAAAGTCCCTTTAAACAGATCTCTGAAAAGATTGTTTTTAACCATAAAAGACAAGCAACAAGATGAATTATAAATTCATTTTATTATTACTTATTTTTAAAATTAAAATATTAAGGTGTTGGTATTTTTTAAAACCAAAATTAGTATTAACAAAGGCTGTTAATAATGGTTTTAAAGTAAAAATGCAGTATTAAAATGCAAATATAAATTAGCTTAAATAGAGTGAATGAAAGAATTAAGTTTTGATCCGTCTTTAAGGTTTAACTTTTTGGATACTCTGTATCTTTGAGATTCAACAGTTCTTTTAGAAATGCTAGAAATCATTACAATATCATCAACAGATAAATTCATTTTAATATAAGCACATAATCTAATTTCTGTCTTTGAAAGATTGAACTCTTTGTTAAGCTTAGTGAAAAAATTTGGGAATACATCATTAAAAATCTTTTCAAATTCTGAGTAGTATTTTTCAGCTTTTAACAACTTATCAAATTCATTTTCCAATATTTTCTTGTCAATTTGATTTTCAGTTAGGTTTACTGCAATTTTTTTCTTTAAAAGTCTGAGACTTTCATTTCTTTGTAAGATAAAATTTGTTTTGCTTAACAGATCCCTCTGATTGTTCTGGAGTTGAATTTTTATGTTTTGATTAGTTAGCTCGAGGGATTTTGAATTAGCTTTTTGAAAATCATATTTAGATTTCACCAAAAGCACTGTAAGTGTAAGCAAAAGTAAGCCTATAAAAAGAAAAATAAAATATAAATTATATTTCTTCATTTGGATTTCGTTGTCATTTTCAAGATTTATTATTTTAATTTTTGTTTCTAATTCTCCCAAACTTTTAGTTAGAGCATTTGAATTAGTGTTTGCTTGAAATGTTATAATGCTATCCTTGATGCGAATTAGGTCATTTAGTCTGTTTTCTTTAGAATAAATCATCTCCAATACATCAAGATTATATTTCCTCTCTTTACTACTTAAACCTTTTTTTTGAAGATTTAGGTTGGCCAAATTCTCAGCTTTTGAGAATTCTCCAAGCCCTTTATAACACTGGGCTAATCTTGTACTTAGTTCATATTGTATAGATTGAAAACCCGTAAAATATTTTTGACTTTTTATTAGATATTTTATTGCAATTTCAAAATATTTTTGGGATTGGAAGTATGCTGCCGTAACCAAATATGAATAGCCATAATTGCGCCTAATCAAGGTATTTTTTGAAAGATTAGGATCATAAATTATTTCTTTGTACAACTGATCTGTTATTTCAAGTTGACCTAGCGCATCCTCACCTTTTCTTTTTAATTCAACTGCTAAAACTTGAGCATAAGAATAAAAGATATCTTCATAATTATTATCAGTGATTTTATTCTCTAAAATTTTATTATAAATTTCATAAGCACTATCTAAATCTCCAGTCAATTCGGCTATTAATCCCAGGTTTGAAGATACAGTATTCAGCCCATTTACCTTTGCATCAGAATCTGATAATTTTTGAAATAATGACTGTGACTCCAAATATTTGATTTTAGCCAAATCATATCTTCCAGCATGTAAATATACATTTCCAATATTTAGTATTATCCATGGAGGAAAATTTAAATTGGGAAATTTTCTTTTTGGTATATCAAGTTCCCTGTAAGTTAAAATAGCTTTTTCGAAATAGTTAAGGGATGAATTATAATAGCCATTTTCAAGAAAAATCTGACCGATTCTGCCATAGGTTTGTTGAATAAAGTTGGTTGGCGATAAATCTTTTGCCAATTCTGAAAATTTTATGGAAAAATCAATGGCTTTAGAAGGATTAGTAAATTCATACTTTAATATGGAATCTCTTGTGTTAACTAATTCCTGTCCAATTGATAGAACTAAATTTCCGTAAGAAAAATATGCCAAACACAACAGGGTTAATTTGAAATTCTTGTGAAAGTATGATGAATATAGCTTAACCAAAATTTATTTATTAATCCTCTTGTCTTCGTAAGCTTTTTTCATTTTCAAGAATTTAACTTTGTCGAGTCTATGGCCTTTGTAAACAACAGTCTTCACCCCTGCAGGAAAATCATTTAAAAATAAAAAATCTAAATCCTTCATTTACATTATTTTAATTTTAAAATTAATGCTTAAAGTATTAAGTAAAAATAAAAGGTGTACTGCATTTATACTTTATTAAAAAACAAAAACTGAAAAAAAGATGAAATCCATAAGGTTTTTAGATCTTTCTAGATATATGACCAAAACATCATAATACTGCTGCATGAAATATACTAATCATATTACTAGAAATTAAATTTTCTAGAAATCGAAATATTAAGATAATTGTGTCTTTTGGTTTTTTGTAAACGAGTGTCTTGTGAAATACTACTTACAATGGATCTAATAACATATTTAGAAATGTATACCATAACTCCTATTTCAAATTTGTTTTTCAAAAAAACAGGGTCAAAAACAAAAGGTGTTTCACTATCAAATAAACTTCCAGAAATCATAAAATCATGAAAACGATATTCTTGACTACTACCAAAATAGATTGCATATCCATTTTTATTGTTTACAATAGGGCTCTCAAAAAAAGATAATATCGGTAGGTTACCCAGTAAAAAACCAATACTCCCTCCCAAATTAATACGCTGGGTTCCTAAAGTTCCAAAGTACTCATAAAGGAACGCTAACCTAGGGCTCAAATCCCATCGTCTCCTAAAAATAATATTTATGTTTAAATGAATTCTTTCAGGAACAGCTTGCTCCCAGCTAACCTCGCGCAGGCCTAGGACATTTTTGTGATAAAGGTTTTGAAGATAGGGCGCAAGAGATGCCCTGCCTGTAACACCAAACTTAAAAGACAAGTTCATGGCCCGATTTGAAGAATAGTAGTTTTCTTCTAGTCGCTCCAAAAACAACCACCCACCATATGGGTAATCAAAGCTCTCCACATCAGTGCTATAACGATTTGAAGGAGTGAAAATTTCTTGTCCCAAAGTCCAATGAACATATTTTTTGAAATAATCATCTCGATTAAAATCTCTTTTTTCAGCTCCAGAACTGATAAAAACGCCACTTGAATAATAACGATCCGAGCCGAAATATAGGTCATTATCCACCGAAAGGTTTAGGTATTGCTGGGCCAAGCATGGGCAATAAATGAACATCAAAATGATAATCCCTAAAATTCTCATAGTATTTGTTGAAACCAATTTAGGTAACCTTTTTTAAAAACATGAAAAAAAGGAGTACGATTGGGTAGAGACACTTCTTAAAACAAAATAGAATGGTTATTTTTGAGGCTATATGGAAGCCAACGTAAAACTCACTCATAAAGATCGGATTGGAAGGATCTATTTTTCCCATCCCAAGGGCAATAGCCTGCCCAGCGAAATGCTACAAGCCTTGATCAATGCTTTGGAAAAAGCAGATCGAGATCCAAACATTGGTGTGGTGGTTTTGGAAAGTCGGGGGAATGCCTTTTGTGCGGGTGCCTCCTTGGCCGAGCTCAAAGAGCTTCGTACCGTAGAAGCGGCTACTGTCTTCTTCATGGGCTTTGCCCGCTTGATAAATGCCCTTCGTAAACTGTCAAAATTTGTCTTGGCCAGGGTTCACGGAAAAGTGGTCGGTGGGGGGGTTGGTTTGGTTGCGGCCTGTGATGCGGCCTATGCAACTCCAGCTGCGCAAATCAAGCTCTCCGAATTGTCCATCGGCATCGGGCCCTATGTAATCGAGCCGGCCCTGAGCCGTAAAATCGGACCCACTGCCTTTGCCCAGTTGTCCTTGGACAGCCACCAGTGGAAAAGCGCAGACTGGGGATTGGAAAAAGGCTTGTACGCCAAGCTATTTGATGAGCCAACCTTGCTGGACCAAGCTCTTAACGCCCAAGCGCAACAACTGGCCTCCTATCCCCCCCAAGCCTGCCACGAACTGCGAAAACTTCACTGGAAAGACACGAAAAACTGGGAAACCCTTTTGGCCAAAAATGCACAGGTTACTGGCCAATTGGCCCTGTCGGATTTTACCCAAAAAATCATTCAATCACTCTAAGGCATGAAGCATAAAATTCGCGTTACTAAACAGTTTAAATTTGAAACCGGACACGCCCTTTACGGCTACGATGGGCTGTGCAAAAATGTACACGGTCATAGCTACAAACTTGACGTAACGGTCATTGGCGCGCCCATCGATGACCCCGATCAGGTCAAAAATGGGATGGTGATTGACTTTGGAGACCTCAAGGCCATTGTGAACCGGGAAATTGTAGACCCCTTTGACCACGCCACGGTACTCAATACCAACTCCCCCCACTTGGAGGTGGCCGATGAGATGGAATCTCGGGGGCACAAAATCGTTCGGGTCACCTATCAGCCCACCAGCGAGTTGATGTTGTTAGATTTTGCCGACAAGCTACTGCAAAAACTGCCCCGCCACCTGAAACTTTTTTCACTAAAATTGCGGGAAACCGACACTGCCTATGCAGAATGGTACGCCGAGGATGTGTAAATCCCTTTTGCTTTTTTTTCCTGAAAAAATAGAGTTCAGCCTTAAAATGGAGTTGACCTAAAAGCCCAGTTCTTCTAAATCGGCTTGGGGTTGGTTAGGAATAGTTGGATCGGTATCGTTTTCATGGTCTTCACAATCAAGCGTAATACTAACCTGCTCGGGAGCCAAAAACTCCTCTTGGGATATCCCCAAGGCCTCGTCTTCGTAAACCGCTTTCATGTATAGTCCCCAGATGGGCAGGGCCATAGTAGCCCCCTGTCCAAAACCGATTTCCTTGAAGTGGACAGAGCGGTCTTCTCCGCCTACCCAAACCCCGGTGACCAGATTGGGCACCATACCCATAAACCATCCATCACTTTGGTTTTGGGTGGTTCCGGTCTTTCCTGCAATGGGGTTTTCAAAGATGTAGGGGTAGCCTGTCACTACCTTTTCGTAAATATAATTGGTTTTCTCCAGCCCTGCATGACGCAATCTGGCTCCCGAACCGTGTTCAGTGACCCCCTGCATCAGGTTTAGGGTCACATAGGCCGCCTCCTCGCTGATCACGTCTTTGGTCTTGGGTATCACCTCGAACAAAGCCATATTGTTTTTGTCCTCGATGCGGGTAATGACGATGGGTTCGATGTAGATACCTTGATTGGCAAAGGTACCGTAGGCCCCCACCAACTCAAACAGGCTGATGTCGGGCGTGCCAAGCGCAATTGAAGGCACGGCAGGAATGTGGGAGCTCACCCCCGTTTTTTTGAGCAAATCGATCACCGGTCGTGGGCCCACCATGTCTATAATGCGGGCACTGATGGTATTGACCGAGTTGGCCAAGGCGTTTTTTAGTGTTCGCGTCTGACCATAGCGGTCACCGGAATTTTTAGGACACCAAGGGTCAATGTTTCCGTGCTTCATGGCGTCGATACAATAGAGGGCATCGGGGAGTTGATCGCAGGGCGAGAGCTTGAGCTGATCGATGGCCGTGGCGTACAAAAAGGGCTTGAAAGTGGAGCCGATTTGACGAAGACCTTGCTTGACCTGATCATATTGGAAGTGCTTGTAGTTGAAACCGCCAACCCAGGCTTTGACATGCCCCGTTTGGGGTTCCATAGACATCATGGACGCACGTAAGAAGTGCTTGTAGTAGCGGATCGAATCCATGGGGGTCATCAGGGTGTCGATCTCTCCCTTCCAACTGAAAACCTGCATGGGTTCCTTTTTATAAAAAGTTTTCATTAGAGCCTCGTCGTCCATCCCGGCGATTTTACCTTTGCGCCAGCGTTCGCTGCGGTAGGCCGAACGCCGCATCAAGGTGTCGATTTCTCCATCGCGCAAATCCAAAAAGGGAGCGGTGGGGTTGAGACTTCGGGTGTTTTGACGGAAAAACTCTTCTTGAAGGTTTTTCATGTGCTGGTTTACAGCATCTTCGCCAAGGGCCTGCAGACGAGAGTCGATGGTGGTATAGATCTTCAGACCATCGCGATAGAGGTTGTATGAGGACCCGTCGGGGCTTGGATTTTCTTGGATCCACTGTTTCATAAACTCTTGGAGGTAGGCCCTAAAATATGTTGCCAGTCCCTCGCGGTGGGACTCGGGGGTAAAGTTGATTTTTAAGGGTAGGGCTGACAGAGAGTCTTTTTCGGCAGGGGTAATCAACTGGTTTCTGAGCATCTGCTGAAAGACGACGTTGCGCCTTTCTCGCACCATATCTGGTCGGCGGAGGGGGTTGTAGAGGGAAGAGTTTTTGAGCATACCCACCAAGGTGGCCGACTGCTCGAGGCTAAGGCCCTTGGGGGTGGTGTCAAAATAGATCTTGGCCGCAGAACGCACTCCGTCAGCATTGTAACCAAAGTCGTAGATGTTGAGGTACATGGCGATGATTTCTTCTTTGGTGTATCGTCTTTCCAGCTGAACGGACAGAACCCATTCTTTGATTTTTTGGACTAAGGCTTCTTTTTTATTGCGGGAGCGCACCCCAACAAAAAGCTGGCGCGCCAGCTGCTGGGTTATAGTACTGGCTCCGCCTTTTTTACCTAGATATAAAAGAGCCCGCAGCGTCCCCCGCAAGTCGATTCCGGCGTGGTCATAGTAGCGTTCGTCTTCGGTGGCGATCAAGGCCAGAACGATATTTTGTGGCAGCTCGTCGTAGGTGATAGGCGTCCGGTTATCGTTGAAGTAAAATTTCCCCAATTCCACCCCATCGCTGGAGAAAATCTGGGTGGCCAGATTGGTTTTGGGATTTTCCAGTTGCTCCAAGGGGGGCATATCTCCCAAATATCCCAGCGCAGCAACGACAAAGATGCCTCCACTACCCAATAGCCCCAACAAGAAGAAAAACCAAAAAGCAAAGATGAACTTTTTGAAATTTGGCTTATGGGATTTTTTTCTTTTGGACCTAATCATCTCGGTTTTGAATTGCTTCTATGGCAAAGCCCACGCCGACCACTCCCGGGAGGGGGTCGGTAGCATTTTCGTCTCCGTTGTAGCGCAGTGCGTGTTCTATTTCTACAGTAGAGGGCTGTGAGGGGAGACTATAATTTTCTTTCCACCACAGCTTGCTTTCTTTGACTTCCAAAAATCCCTCGCCCAGCCACTGTCCTCTGGGGTTGGCCATGGCGTATTCGAGGGTATCGCAAGCCCAGAGGGAGTCGCCGCTACTGAGGCGGGCGATTAGAAAGAGGTTGGAAAAAGGGTAATCGGCGTTGTTGCGCACATAGATCATGAGGTTTGCCGGTTGGTCGGTGTGGACATCGACGACAAAAACGGCTTTTTGGTTAGCCGGCCATCCATTTGCAAAATTGCGGTAGTCCATTTGTAAAACCGAAGGGCCACAAGCCGCCCAAAGCCCCAGAAGCAAAAATGAAAAAACATAAAATTTAGGCTTCATTTTTTCTTCCGTTTTTGGGTTTTCGGTTTTTCCTTCTCTCTTTGTAATTGGGGCTTTTGAAACGATCAAAACGTGTAAGGCTGTCTTGGCCCACTACATTTTCGAATACTTTTTCGGCCAGTTCCTTAGGTGTTGCCTCGGCATCGAGGGCGTAGTCCTCGAGGGCCGCGACCTTTTCATTGTTTTTGTTTTTGGCAATGATTTCTTGAACGGCATGGAGGGAGAGGGTGTGCCAATTCATCCATTCGCCTTTGTAGGCATACCACAGCTGTTCTTTGAAGATGTCCATTTTTTGGAGTAGGGCGACCCCTTTTTCGGTTAGTAGCTTGGTGTCGCTGCGGGGAAAGCCTTTGAGGGCTTTTCGGTAGGTGTCCAATTCGTAGTTTAGACAGCATTTGAGCTTGCCACACTGTCCGGCCAGCTTGAGGGGGTTGAGGGACAGCTGCTGGTAGCGGGCGGCAGAAGTAGACACCGAGCGGAAGTCGGTGAGCCACGTGGAGCAGCACAGCTCGCGACCACAGGAGCCGATGCCCCCCAGCCGGGAGGCTTCCTGCCGCAGGCCTATTTGGCGCATTTCGATGCGGATGGAAAAGGCCTGGGCCATGTCTTTGATCAGCTGTCGGAAATCGACGCGGCTCTCGGCGGTATAGTAGAAAGTGGCTTTTTTGCCGTCGCCTTGGAATTCAACGTCCGAGAGTTTCATCTTTAGGTCCAAAGCGATGGCCATCTCGCGGGCGCGCTTTTGGATCTCGGGCTCCTTGTCCCGCAGGGCGTGCCAAAGGTCGATTTCTTCTTGGGTGGCTTTTCGCAATATTTTTCCGACCTCCTCGCTGTCTTGGGCAACGTTTTTCTTTTTCATTTGGAAGCGCACCAGCTCGCCGGTAAGGGTCACCAAGCCCAGGTCGTAGCCCTTGTCCACTTGGGTGATCACAGGGTCGCCCACCGCCACCTGCAGATCGGTGACCAAGGTATAAAAGGCTTTACGGCTATTCTTGAAGCGTACCTCTACCGCCGAAAAGGGGACCGCACCGCCCGGTGACTGCATATTGCCCAGCCAGTCAAAGACGGTGAGTTTGTTGCAGCTGTCTGTCCCACAACTGCCGTTGTTCTTACAACCGCGTGGGGATCCTTTTGATTTAACGGCACAGGAAGCGCAACTCATGGTCTGATCTTGAGGGTTAAAGATAAGCTTTATTGGAGGGAATCGGGAAATGCAAAATCTTAATTTATTGTTTAAATTTTAACCGGGGCGAACGTCCCTTTCTGAATATTTTGTTGCTGTTGTGGTGGCCTTTTCGAAATTTCTTTTGGATTTCCAAGGGGAGGTTTACCACGGTCTGGCAGTCGGTGGAGCAGCAGCTTTGCCTCTTTTGACTGCAATCTTCGCACTGGATAAAGAGGAGATGGCAGGCCTCGTTGGCGCAGTTGACGTGGGTGTCGCAAGGGGTGCCACACTGGTGGCATTGAGCAATTACATGCGCACTGATCCGTTCGGCTCGACGCTGGTCGAAGACGAAATTTTTGCCGATAAAATGGTTTTCCAGCCCTTTTTCATTGACCTGACGGGCGTATTCGATGATGCCACCCTCGAGTTGGTAGACTTTTTTAAAGCCTTTGTGTTTGAAGTAAGCACTAGCTTTTTCGCAGCGGATACCTCCAGTACAGTACATGAGGAGGTTTTTGTCTTCCTTGTGGGAAGCCAGTTGCTGTTCGATTAGGGGGAGGGAGGCTCGGAAGGTATCTACATCGGGGGTGATGGCTCCTTTGAAGTGGCCGATTTCGCTTTCGTAATGGTTGCGCATGTCCAAACAGATGGTTTGTGGGTCGCCCAGCAAGGCGTTGAATTTTTGAGCGTTGAGGTGGGTGCCGATCTGGGTTACATCGAAGGTGGCGTCGTCCAAGCCATCGGCCACAATTTTGTCGCGCACCTTGATGGTGAGTTTCAGAAAAGAGGCGTTGTCATGTTCTACGGCAATATTGAGGCGAACGCCATTAAGGAAGTCGATGCCGTCCAAGAATTTTTTAAAATCGTTGAAGCGGCGGGCGGGCACCGACAGCTGGGCGTTGATACCCTCTTGGGCCACGTAAATACGACCCAGTACCTCCATGTCGTTCCAGTGTAGGAATAGGTAGTCTCTAAAAAAGGGCGGATTTTGGATGCGGTGGTACTGATAAAACGAAAGCGTAAGTCGTTCGGTGCCGGCTGCGGCAATCAGCTGGCGTCGTTCTTCAGCGCTCAGTTTGTTGTACAGTTGCATGCTATAAACATTTTGGTGTTGAAATACAAAGGTAAAAAATTGGCCCTGTTTTTTTTGTTTTTTAAAGGGGGTTCTGCTTCAAACTCCAAAAAATGTGTACTTTAATTTTCCCTTAGAGATTACTACCATGAAATTACGATGCATTTTACTACTGTTTTGTGTTTAATTTTCTTTTGCACAGATTTACAACAACCACGCCCAACTGATGGCCCAAGGGGTTTCCGGTCAGTGGAAGGAGGGTGCGGTGGTTTTGAACGACGGCCGGACCTTGGAAGGACAAGCCCAAGGCCAAACCTACAAAGGAAACGATGTTCAGTCGTTACTCTACCGAAAAGAAAAAGGCACCCATGCGGTGACTAACAAGGCCGACGATTACCCTCAGGTGATCTACGACGGCCTGAATGTGGTGGCCTGCAGCGTCCCCGCCGGCGGCACTCGAGGCCTTGGGATCTTGGTACACCGACAGCTTTTTGCCTAAGTAGAGGGCGATGTATAAGCGTTTTTTACCGTTGGGTTTTTTTGAGGTTTTTAGGCACGGCCTGATCTTCTGTAGGAATTATTCCCTAGGTTGGTCAAGGGTCAAATTAATCTACCCAATATGTCTCGTTTTTTTATACTTTTAAAATTTCCTGATGAGATGATTTCAATTAAAAAAGTAGTTGTATTGCTCCCCCTCAGTGGGTTGTTTATTTTTAATGCTTGCAGGACCGAAAAAGTGGCGGCGTCCCAACCTAATGTGTTGTTTATTGCCGTAGACGATTTGAGACCAGAGCTGAATTGCTACGGTGCGAGTCAGATCAACTCCCCCCATCTGGATCAACTTTCGGCCCAAGGCGTTCAATTCAACCGGGCTTATTGCAACTACGCCTCTTGCGGAGCCTCCCGAGCCAGTTTATTGACCGGCCTCAGGCCCGCCCGAAATCGTTTTACCTCATTCGACACCCGAAAAGAGGTGGATGCGCCTCAGGCCATTTCTCTCCCCAAAATATTTAAAGAAAATGGATATCACACCATTTCCAACGGTAAGGTTTTTCATCACCGCACAGACGATAAAGCAGCCTGGGACGAAGTCTGGTATCCAGAAGCTACCGCCCAAGACTACGCATTGGAAAAAAATATACTTTTGGCACAAAGGGAAGGCAAAAGGGGGCAGGCCTACGAAAATGCAGATGTACCCGATTCTACCTACAAAGACGGAAAAATTGCCGACAAAGGAATTCGCGATCTTAAGCAATTAAAAAAGAGTGGAGCCCCCTTTTTTCTTGCCTTGGGTTTTGTAAAGCCTCATTTGCCCTTTAATGCCCCAAAAAAATATTGGGATCTCTACGACGTAAATAAGGTACAATTGCCCGAAAATTTCATTCAGCCCGAGGGCACTCCCAATAAGGCTTTTCACACTTCCGGGGAACTCAGAAAGTATGAGGGTATCCCCCAAAAAGGGCATTTTTCGGAAGAAATGAGTATAAAATTGATACAAGCTTACTACGCCAGCGTGAGTTATGTCGATGCCCAGATCGGTCGGGTACTCACCGCTTTGAATGAAATGGAAATTAGTCAAAATACCATTGTCGTACTTTGGGGCGATCACGGTTACAACCTGGGCGACCACAAAATGTTTTGTAAACATTCTACTTTTGAATCCTCCCTCCAGGTTCCCCTGATTATTCGAGCGCCTCAGATCCAAGCTGGACAAAAATTAGACCATGTCGTAGAACTCATTGACCTTTACCCCACCCTTTGCGAGTTGGCAGGAATTCAGCCTCCAGAGGAGATAGAAGGGGAAAGTATGGTTGCTTTGTTGCAAGGAAAAAAACGCAAAAAAGATTATGCTATAGCAAAATTTGGTGATGCTGTCGCCATTATTAGAGATCAGTTTTTTTACACCGAATGGACCGACGATCGAGGTAATGCCTACGAACGCATGTTGTTTGACCACGCTCAAGATCCATTGGAGCTCCATAACTTATCCGAAAAAAGAGAATATCAACCAGTCGTGGAAGGATTGTCCTCAGCACTTCACCAAAACTGGGGTAAAGATTTTATCGCTCGTGATTGACTCATTCCCCAGCAATTGTTAATAATCCTTTGGCCGGACTATTGCCCCCCAGCACTAGAAATAGTAATTTCGCTAAAAAAGAGTATATTATGGCAGACGCAAATGAAGCAAAAAAGAAAGCCCTCCAGCTTACCCTTGACAAGCTAGATAAAACCTACGGCAAAGGAGCCGTCATGAAATTGGGCGATGAAGCTTTAGAAGAAGTAGAAGCCATCTCTTCGGGATCCATCGGTCTGGACCTGGCCCTGGGGGTGGGCGGTTACCCCCGTGGTAGGGTGATCGAAATCTACGGCCCTGAGTCCTCGGGAAAAACCACCTTGACCCTCCACGCTATCGCCGAATGCCAAAAAGCAGGAGGCATCGCCGCCTTTATCGATGCAGAGCACGCCTTCGACCGATTCTATGCCGAAAAACTGGGCGTGGATGTGAGCGAACTCATCATTTCACAGCCCGACCATGGCGAGCAGGCCCTCGAAATCGCCGACAACCTCATTCGTTCCGGTGCCATCGACATCGTGGTGGTGGACTCCGTCGCCGCCCTCACCCCCAAAAGCGAAATCGAAGGAGAAATGGGCGACTCCAAAATGGGGCTCCACGCCCGACTCATGTCTCAGGCCCTGCGCAAGCTCACCGCTTCGATCAGCAAAACCAATTGTACCGTATTTTTTATCAACCAATTGCGGGAAAAAATTGGCGTCATGTTTGGCAACCCCGAAACCACTACCGGTGGAAACGCATTGAAATTTTACGCCTCGGTGCGTCTCGACATCCGACGTTCGACACAGATCAAAGGCGGAGACGCCGAAGTCCTCGGAAACAAAACCAGGGTCAAGGTAGTTAAAAACAAAGTCGCTCCACCTTTCCGTACCACCGAATTCGATATTCTCTACGGTGAAGGTATCTCCAAAATTGGGGAGATCATCGACCTGGGGGTCAACTATGAGATCATCAAAAAATCAGGATCTTGGTTTAGCTATGGCGAGACCAAGCTGGGACAAGGTCGCGATGCCGTAAAAGCCCTGCTGGAAGACAACCCCGAGCTGATGGAAGAACTGGAAACTCAGATCATGGAAACCGTAAAGGCGGTGGAATAATCCCCCCGAATCCCCTCATAGGCATTGGATCTCTCCACGTTTAAAGCGAAAATGTCGGCCTTGGCTTTGGCCCAAAAGCCCTTTTTTTTTCTGATGGACTACGAAATGAAAAAACCGGTGGTCTGCTCCATTGAGGAGGCCCAAAGCCTGGGATTTCATTTCGAAATCAAAGGAAAGGGCAATTTTCCAGCCCAAAACCGCAAACCCACCCCCCAACCCCTTTCCATCGCTCCCGTTTCCAAAGCTATCTATGGCGAGGCCTACCACAAAGTAGTCGCAGAAATCAATCAGGGCAATACATTTTTACTCAACCTCACCTTTCCGTCAGTCATACAAACCGATCTGGATCTGGAAGATGTCTTCCACTGGGCCAAAGCTCCCTACAAGCTCTACTACAAAGACCGATTTGTGGTCTATTCGCCCGAGTGTTTTGTCAAAATCCAAGACGGAAACATCTACTCCTACCCCATGAAAGGCACCATAGACGCTCAAGTGCCCAAGGCCAAAAAAAAATTACAAAACGATCCCAAAGAAATCAACGAGCACAACACCATCGTGGACCTGATCCGCAACGATCTTTCCAAGGTGGCCAAAGAAGTAACGGTCACCCGTTTCCGCTACCTCGAAAAAATCAAAACCCAAAAAAATGAAATCTACCACACCAGCTCGGAAATCAGTGGAAAACTCCCCCCCGATTGGAAAGCCCAACTTCCGGAAATCCTACTGGGCATGCTCCCGGCAGGATCCATCTGTGGTGCCCCCAAAGCAAAAACCTGCTCCATCATAGAAGCGGTAGAACAAGAAGCCCGGGGATATTATACAGGAATTTTTGGCCATTTCGACGGCAACCATCTGGACAGTGCCGTCAACATCCGTTACCTCGAAAAAAAAGACGGCCAGCTGCGCTATCGCAGCGGAGGCGGTATTACCTTCCTCAGTGATTTGGAGGCCGAATACCACGAACTCATCAAAAAAATCTATGTTCCCGTTGTTTGAATCCCTTTGCGTACAAGATGGCAAGGTCCTGAACGAGCAATGGCACCGCCTGCGTTTTGAAAAAGCCTATCGGTACTTGTTCGGCCACCCACCCACTTTCGAGCTGTTGGAAGGCATTGCCCTCCCCTCCCAATACCGCCATGGAACCGTAAAATTGAGAATCCATTACAACGAAAAAGACCGAAAGCTGCATTTTGAAAACTACAGCCCAAAAAACATCCAAAGTCTGAAAGTGGTGACTGCCACTAGCCTGGACTACAGCCACAAGTATAGCGATCGAAAAAAATTGAACGCCTTGTTTTCCCAACGGAATCAATGCGACGATGTGCTGATCGTAAGACAGGGATGGCTCACAGACAGTTCCTATGCCAATGTGGTTTTATTTGATGGAGATAAATGGTGGACGCCCCAACGACCCCTGCTGGAAGGCACTTGCCGAGCACGGCTACTGGCCGCCGGAGCCATCCAAGAGGCGGCCCTTCAGCTTACAGATCTAAAAAATTTTAAAGGGCTAAAGCTAATCAACGCAATGCGGGGGATGGATCAGCCAATGATCTCCGTCAACCGACTGGTTTACTAGGCGATCTTTTTGATTTTTTTCCATAGTTCGATGGCCTCGATGGCCATCTGCTGGGGATCGTTTTGCAATTCGGAATGAATGAGGTCGTAAGTATTTTGCTTCAACCTTGGGATATCGGTTTCCGTAAGCCCCTCTGTAGGCATGGGAGGATGAATCGCCACCCGCAGCACCCCCGGATAGCCGTGGGTGGTATACCATGGAAATTTGCGCTTGCAGTCCAAAAAAACCATCGGACAAATGGGCAGCTGATGATCGATGGCAATCTTAAATGCGCCCTGCTTAAAGGGATTGAGTAAAATGGTTTGGTCTACATATTCTTTTTCAGGAAAAATACATACGCTGTATCCTTTTTTCAAAACTTTCTCCGCCCGACCATAGACCGCAAAACGGCTTTTGGCACTGCCACGGTCGACCATAATGGCAGCCCGCTTGAAGAGGTATCCGAAAACGGGAATCTTGACCAGTTCTTTTTTGCCTAAAAAAACGAAAGGATAAGGTGCGGCCAAGAGCATCACCATCACATCGATATAACTGGAATGGTTGGCGACCAAAAGGTAATTTTGATTGGGATCCAAACGGGTTTTATGGATTTTGGAAAGGCGAAATCCCATGCCCCAAAGAACCCAACGGGCCCAAAAGTTACGTGCTATCCAAAAAAAGGGTCGATAGCCGCCCGGAAAAATCAATATCAGCGATAAAAGCGGAAACAGTAAAACCACCGGCAGAGCCGAAAGCAGATAGAACCAAATCCGCCATAGCACAATCAACAACTTCTTCACCCAGTAAAAATACGTTTTCTGAAAATGCCGAGAAAGGTAATGGGCAAACTTTGTCCAACCGGGGAAAAAAAATATCTTTGCATTGCTTTATCGTCCACCAATATGGCTAGAATCCTTACCGGAGTACAATCGACTGGCGTTCCGCATTTGGGAAATTTGTTGGGGGCTGTCCTTCCAGCCATCCAGATGGCAGCCGCAGCAGATAACACCTCCTTTTTGTTTATTGCCGACCTCCACTCTATCACCCAAATCAAGGATGGGGAGCAGCTGTCCAAAAACACTTTTGCCACAGCAGCCACTTGGCTGGCCTGTGGGTTGGATATCGAAAAAACGGTTTTTTACCGTCAAAGCGATGTAAGCCAAGTGACTGAATTAGCTTGGTTTCTAAGTTGCTTTTTCCCCTACCAACGGCTCACGCTTGCGCACTCCTTTAAAGACAAAGCGGAGCAGTTGGCCGATGTCAACACTGGCTTGTTTACCTATCCCATGCTCATGGCGGCAGATATCTTGATCTATGATGCCGAAGTAGTGCCGGTGGGTAAAGACCAGCTCCAGCACCTGGAGATGACCCGCGATGTGGCCGCACGCTTCAACCACCAGATGGGAGAGACTTTTGTCCTCCCCAAAGCCAAAATTCAAGAAAACACCCAATATGTAATTGGTACAGATGGCAACAAAATGTCCAAGTCCAAAAACAACATCATCAATATTTTTCAGTCCGATAAGGCCCTACGCAAACAGATCATGGGGATACAGACAGATAGCAAAAGCCTAGAGGAACCCAAAGCTCCTGAAAACTGCAATGTCTTTAAAATCTTTTCCCTTTTGGGTAGCCCTGCCCAAATCGAAGATTTGAGAAAACAATATCTGGCAGGAGGAATGGGCTACGGCCATGCCAAGCAAGCATTATATGAGCTAATGGTAGAAAAATTTAAGGTGGAACGTGCCAAATTCAACTACTACAACGAGCATCCGGCCGAGGTAGAAGTGGCACTGGCCAAGGGTGCACTAAAAGCCAGCAAAATCGCCGATGAAGTATTGCTGCGCGTCCGCAGAAAACTGGGGTACTAAACCCATTCAAAAAATTTTCCGGGCAAGGGTTTTACACAACCTTTCATTTCTAATTGCAAAAGTAGGGCCGCCGTCTGTCCAACCGAACGATCGCTGGCCCGTGCAATATTGTCCAAACTGTCGGCCACAGGGGATTTGAGATGGTCAAAAATGATTTTTTCTTCTTGGCTAAGTTCTACAAATAGTTGTTTTTGGACAGCTGGTCTGGCGGTTTGAGATCCCCATCCCATAGCTTCAATCAGATCTGAAGGGTCGCGCAGCAGTTGGCCTTACTGACTATGGATTAGGGCATTGCAACCTTGGTGCAAGCGGTCGGTCACGGCTCCGGGAAAGGCAAACAACTCGCGCTGCTACTGATGGGCAAAATGGGCCGTGATCATACTGCCACCCTCCAATAGTGATTGTACCACCACGGTGGTATCGGACAAACCGGCAATAAGGGGGTTACGGATAAGAAAGTTTTTGCGGTCAAATTTTTCGGCAGTGGTAAAATCAGAAACAAAAGCCCCCTGCTCCAAGATTTTTTCTATATATTCTTGGTGCTCCGGCGGGTAGGTACGGTCCAAATCATGGGCCATACAGGCGATGGTGGACAGCTGGCTCTTGAGAGCTTGGTCGTGGGCAATGATGTCTATTCCAAGGGCAAACCGGAGACAATGGTGGGCTGTAGCTCTCGCAGTTCGGAGATCAGCTTGCAACACATATTCTCTCCAGCGGCATCTCCCGAACGGGTGCCCACAATACTGATCCGTTTGCAGGGGCCAAAAACAGAAATTCCCTTGTAGAGAAAAAACCAAGGGGGCATCGGTACAAAAAGATAGGGTTTTGGGATAATCTGGATCTCCCAGATACAGGGTTTGGCCCTGCTGTTCGTGAATTTTTTCTTCTTCGCGGGCTACCGCATTGGTATATTTTTTCCAGGGTTTAAGTCGCTCAAGCAGGACCATACGAAAGTCTTTTTTGTCTGAAATAACTGTTGGGGTTCTTCAAAAATGGCTTCGACACTGCCGGCGGCTTCCCACAGTTTGCGCGCATTAATGTTGCCAATTCCGGGCAGAAAGCGCAAATATAGGCAGGCCTGCAAGCGGGTCATGGTCATGGGGGCTAAAAATTTATTCTTATAAATATACTAACATAAATATTGATCGTTATTAAAGGGAAGAAATATTGTTATATTTGGGGATGCTGTTGCCTCTGTACATAAAAGAATTGCTCTATCAACACGAATGTGTGACCATTCCTCATTTTGGTGCTTTTCTGACCCACACCGTCAATGCGTGGATACAACAAGAAAACGGTATCTTTAACCCGCCCAAGAAGGAGGTTAGCTTTAACAGATTGCTGAGCAGCAATGATGGTGTATTGGCGCATTATATGGCTCAAAAAGAAAAAATTTCCTTCGAAAGTGCCCTGCGAAAAATCGAAAAAGAAGTGATCGTTTGGAAACAGCGATTGAATACGCAGCCCCTAACTTTTCCGGGGGTAGGAGAAATTCGCCTCAATGCGGAAAAGAAATTTGTTTTTTCGCCCTACGGAGGGGTCAACTTTGACCTAACTACCTTCGGATTGGGCTCCTTTATAAGAAAACCTCTATATTATAAATCCATTCATGTTGAAAAACCCAAAACCTCACCTATTATGGAAAATGAAAACAAAGAAAATTTGATGTTTACTCCCCAGAGGAACAAAAACACCAATAAGCCCTCACTACTAATGCGATATGCCGCTATCGGTGTGATTGGTATAGCCTTGGTAGGCGTCATCTATTATTTTGGTGATCAATATGTCACATCAGAAAAAGCCAAAGCTACTAAGCTGGCACAGAAAAAAATTGAAACTAACGTTCAGGAGGCTACCTTCGATCTCGGCATTATGGCTGCCGTAGAGTTGAATCTAAACGCCCAGCCCGAAGTGGTGGAGAATACGCCATTGGCCCAGCCCTACTACAGCGTAATTGCGGGCTCCTATCGCCTTATGGAAAATGCCAACAACAAATTGGCGCAACTAAAAGCAGAAGGTTTCGACGCGGCATTTACCGAGGTAAATCCAGAGGGTTTACTCCGTGTGGCCTATGGCCGTTTTACTTCCAAAAGAGAAGCCCTGAACCTGCTCAACTACATCCGTATTACACTCAAAGAAGAGGCCTGGTACCTAGAGGAAAAATAACTACATGCGGTAAATCCAACTGTTTGGATTCTGTGGAGTAGAGTTGTTGAAGACACTAAATTGCAAGGCAGTTTTACCCGTCTGTGGATGGGTAAAGACCTCCCCTATAGGTTGTTTGGCCTTTACTTTATCTCCTTTTTTTACATATACCTTGCCCATATTTTTGTAGGTGGTGATAAAATTCCCGTGGCGAATCAAAATGGTAGGATTACTGCCTTTAAAACTCAAAATGGTCATCACCTCTCCTTCGAAAACAGATCGGGCCACGGCATTGGGGGTGGTGGCAATGGTAACGCCATTGCTTTTGATCATGGTGGTTTTGACCACCGGATGGGGCTGGGTACCAAAACGCTGAACCACGACCCCTTTTTCTACCGGCCAGGGCAATTTGCCTTTGTTAGCCACAAAATTGGCGGCCAAAAGGCGGGCTTCGGGAGTTAGGGCAAAGCTAGTATTGGCCTTGTTTCCTGCGGCTTTATTGGAAGCGGCAATGGCCGTACGGATCAACCGTTCGATTTCTAGATCTATGGCTTCTGCCTTTTGTTGTTTTTGTTTGATCTCGCCGGCCAAAGAACGTGACCGTCTCTTCAAGCTGCTGATGAGTTTTTGCTGAGATTTACGTTCTTGTTCCAAGGCTTCTTGTATTTTTCTGTTTTCCTGCACCAAGGCCTCTTTTTGGGATTTTTGTTCCAAGAGGGTCTGGTTTAAGGCTTGTAGGGTTTGGGTTTTCAGGGCAATATCCTTCCCTTGCTTTTTTCTATAATTGGCGTATTGCTTCATGTATTGAATCCGCTTGTAGGCTTGTAAAAAATCTTGTGAGGAAAACAGAAACATCAGGCGGTTTTGTGAAGACTTGCTTTTGTATGATTTTCGAATCATCTCGGCATAGTCGTCTTTTAAAGCTTGAAGTTCCTTCCGCAGGTCGGAGATATTTCGCTGATTGACGTTGATTTGTCGGGTGAGCATATTGGCTTGCTGGTTGTTGACTTTGACCAGGTCGCTTCTCACAGCAATTTTTACGTTGAGGTCTTCGACCTGCGACAATACTGATTTTTCTTTTTTGGTGTTTCTAAACAGCAAGGTGTTGATCTGTTTGATCTCTTCTTCCAGTCTTTTTTTCTGATTTTCTAAGGCTTTTTGACGGGCTTCATGGGTCTGTGCCCCACCGAATGTGGAGGACAAGATGGCCAGGGTCAAAAATATCGGGAAAAAGCGATGCATCACATTTCTATGGGTTGATATCCGTAGGGAATGTCAAAGGGCAAGCTGAGGCGGTCGGGAAAATCGGGGCGGGTGTATTCCAAGTCGACCTTTTTCAATTGGGTTCCGTCGAAAAGGGAAATCTCTATGGATCCGGGCACAAATTCACCCTCCAGTTTTTGGTGGTTGAGGTATTTTATGGTCAGCGATTGCTGGGTGCCGGGGACCATAAAGCGTTGCTCCAGCAACAGAAAGCTATTGGGATCGAAAAAAAAGGTGGGACGGAATCGCAATTTGGAAGATTTGGGGGTCAGGATATAATATTGGGGGTGAGAAACGGTCTCCCAACGGCCCTTACTGAGGTCGCTGAGGGGAAGCCCCATAAGAAGGTTTTGCAGGTCTTTGAACTCAAAGTTGGTGTTGAACTGACGGTTGATAAAAGTGAGGTCACCTTCAAAAAAGGTCTTTTGAAATCTCTCGTAGAACGCCACCTTGTCGGGTGTAATCAGTAGCTTGGCAATGGGTACCAGCATGTTGGCACTCATCCAGATGGATTTTGATTTTTCCATCCTGAGGTTGATGATGATCTGCTGTTTTCGCTTGCCATCGTTGTAGGTGGTTTTTACACGAGAACGGAACGTTTTGTATTTGACTTGGTTTTTGACGATGGATTTGGTGAGTTCTTTGGCACCAATATCGGTGATGGGGGTTCTGCTGGGGGACAGTGCAGGTGCCTTGCAAGCCATCACCAAGAAGAACAGCAGTCCAATCAGGCCAAGCGATCGGAGAAAAAGTAAAGGATTGGGTTTCATGAGGGGGAGAGTTCTGAATAATCGCCCAGATTGACAAAATCGAATTGGCCGTTGTATTTCACAAAATTGCCCATCATGGCACCTTTGAGGTTGGCGTTCTGAATGTGGGTGTGTTTTTGTATCAGGCTGTTTTGGAGGCTGCTGTTTTCGATTCGGCTTCCCGCTCCGATTGCGGTATGGGGACCTACTGTGGCGTTTTTCAATACCACACCCGGCCCGATATAGCAGGGGGGAATAATTTTACTGTTGTCCAATTCAAGGTCATCGGCCACCAGGGACTTGCCTTCTTGGGAGAGTATGTCGAGCATTTTGGCATTGGTCTGCAGCGTGATCTTGGGATTGCCACAGTCCATCCATTGCTGAACTGTTCCGGGGGTAAAGACCGCGCCTTTTTCCATCATGGCGAGGATACCGTCGTTGAGCAAATATTCTTGTCCTTCAGCAAGGGGTTTGGCCATGACTTTTTGGAGCTCGGATTTGAGTACCGCAGCGTCTTTAAAATAATAGATGCCGATAACAGCCAAGTCGGAAACAAACTCTTGTGGTTTTTCGACCAAGGCAGCGATATGCTGGTCTTCGTTGAGTTGAACAACCCCATAGGATTTGGGGTTTTCTACTTTTTTTACCCAAATCATGCCATCGACTTTGGGATCTAGGGTGAGATCAGTACGGATGATGGCATCGGCATAAGCGACGATAATGGGTCCGGAAAGGGAATCGGCAGCACACATTACGGCATGGCCCGTTCCCAAAGGCTCCAATTGTCGATAAATGGAAGCTTTGGCCCCGAGCTTTTTGGCGACTTGGGTGAGTTGTTCTTCTATTTCGGCTCCAAAAAAAACGGGATCTCCGAGGATATAGGCGACTTCCTCTATGGGTTGTGCAACCACGCGGGCAATTTCTTCGACCAATTGGGCGACGATAGGGGCTCCGGCCACCGGCAACATGGGTTTGGGTATGGTGAGGCTGTGAGGTCTCAATCGTGAACCTCTTCCAGCCATAGGAACAATGATTTTCAATTATTTAAACTTTATTTTATAAATCAATGGTTTAATTTTATTTTTCGCCAGTGCTTCCAAAACCTCCTGCTCCCCTTGTGGAGGTTGGAAGTTGGGACACTGGATCCCAAGCCACACTACTGTATTGTGCAACAACCAGCTGGGCAATCCGATCGTTGGGGGCAATGGTAAATGGTTCGTGAGAGAGGTTGACCAAGATCACCCCGATGTCTCCTCGATAATCGGCGTCGATGGTTCCAGGGCTATTGAGGACGGTGATACCGTGTTTGGCGGCCAACCCACTTCGGGGCCGAACTTGGGCTTCGTAGCCTGCGGGTAAAGCGATAGACAAGCCTGTGGGAATCATCTTTCTTTCCAAAGAATTTAGGGTAATGGGGGAATCGATATGGGCGCGCAAGTCCATCCCTGCAGACATGGGGGTCGCCTGCTGTGGTAACTCTCCTTTTCCGGAATAGAGGACAGGAATTTTAATCATTACAAAGGTTTATTCAAAAATACGAAAAGCACCCCGATCCCCAGCGTATGGAGTCAATGTTAATGTTTTTTTAAGATTTGTTATTGCCCAAGCGGGCGCAAAAATCCGGGGTAATAAATCGGCAAGGGGCTGTCAATAGTTTTGAAGCAAGGCCAAAATTTGTTCCCGAGAGAGGCGGATAAAAGCGTTTTGGGTATAATCGTCTTTTTCGAAAAAAACACCCAAATCATTGTTTTCCAAAAGGCAAATGGCTGCATAGGCTGCAGAGCCAGTGTAGATGGTTTGGGAAATGGGCCAAGTTTTGCCGTCGTCTTTGCTAATTCTCAGAGTAAGGTTTTTGCGGTCGGTGGGGTGGTTGGCGTTGACAAACAACAGATAGCCGGGGTTGAGGTTTTGTGGATCGGGAGTCCATCTGATGATTCCTGCGTTGCAAGCGGGATCAACGAGCTGGTCATCGCGATATGTGGTCCAAGTTTTGCCTTGATCGGCAGAGCGGTGAATCTGCCTAAAGCCTTTTTGGTTGACCCGGGAGTTGACCATCCAGCTGCCGTCACCGGCTTGTACGACCTTGGACTCATCCCCTGGGATCAAGGGATAGTCGATCAGTTGCCAGCTACTGCCGTGGTCATCGCTCTTGAAAAGATGCAGGCCGTTGTTGAGATTTACCAAGGTATGCAACAGGGTTCCCTCTCGGGTTTGGATGCCCCTACCGGAGGTAATGAATTTGAAGTCGTGGTGCCACTGTGACTTGGAGACTTGGTCGGTGATGTCGACGGGTTGGGACCAGGTCTTTCCGTTGTTTCGACTTTTGACGTATTTCAGATAGTAGATTTGGGACTCACGATCGAGATCCATATAATTGAAGAACATAAAAATGGTCTGGGTGTCTCGGTCAACGATCATGGAAGGATCGGAGGCCGATTGCCCTTCAGGATAGTCGACAATGGTTTGAATGGGGGTCCAGGTTTTTCCGTTGTCACTACTGCGGCGCCCAATGATGTTGATGTTTTTGTTGTCCCGAAGGTCGGCGCAAGAGGGAATTCGCTCATCGATGACGGCGACCAAGTCGCCGTTGGGTGCTGAAACAATTGCGGGAATTCTGTAACAGGCAATGTGGTCTTGACGGGGAAAGAGGTCGATAAATTCAGTCTCTTGTGAAAATGCCAGCCCACCACAAAGCAGGGTTACGACCATCGTCCGTCTCAGGATTCGTATTGTTTTATGAATAATCATGTGTGGATATTTTTGGTTCAGACCAGTGGCTATAGGGTTTTGGACAAGGATGGTGATTATACTTTAATAAAGGTTTTGTTTTTGTACATGTACCACAACAAAAGATAAAGCAGGCCAAAACCACCGATAACAGTAATCAACTCATAATATTTACCGGTGTAGGGAGCCAATCCATAGAGGACAAAGTCTACGATTTTGGGAAAAGGAAAAACATGGGTGATGACATAGGCCGTAATGGCGTTCCTACCGATGATCTTGAGAAAAAAGGCCCATTTGTATTGTTGTTTTACGTCTATGATCCAATAAAAAATAGCCAGCAAGAGGTAACAAATTCCGGAAGAAACCAACACAAAAGAGGAGGACCAAATTTTCTTTACGACGGGGTGCCAAGGGTTGGCCAGGATTCCTGTGCCAACAAAAACCGCCCCCAGGAGGAGCAAAGTTTTGAAAACTTTTGTTCTGTCTTTGCTGTTTTTAATCCGTTCGCCCGCAAAGAGTCCCGAGAGGGTGGTGGCCGTAAACCCCAGTCCGGTCAACAACCAAGTGTATTGTTTACCATCGTCAAAAGATCCGAAAACCAAATGATCGACATACAAAGCAAAGTTGACGTCGGGGGCAAGGGTGCTTCTTCCTATTCCGGGGATCACCGGCAGGGTGAGCAATATTGCATAGAGCATCAGGCAGCCCACAAATAGCAGATAGCGATGGAAGGGCTTTAGGTAGAGATAAGCCAAGGATGTAAATATATAGCCTACGGCAATGGCCTGTAGGGTGTTGCTGAATATTTTGAAAGTAGAAAGGTCAAAGTCCAGAAGGTTGCCCTGAACGATCCACCCCAAGAAAAAAAGGATTAAAAATCGTTGCAGCAGTTTGGGAAACAAGCTGCTTTTGGGGGTATCACTTTGCATACGCTTGGACAGGGAAAACGGGATAACGGCGCCCACCACAAACAAAAATAAGGGCATGATGATGTCGTAAAACCTGAATCCAAACCACTGGGGATGGGAAAACTGTAAAGCCAATGCCTCGGTAAAATTACTTCCTGCACCTTCGTGCAATTTGGAAAAAAACTGATCGGCAAAAACGATCATCAGCATATCAAAGCCGCGCAGGGCATCAATGGAACGAATGCGGTACTCGGAAACGGCCGTAGGGGTCATGTTGCGCATATTAATTCCAATAAATGTATTAAAAAAATCAAAACCCTGCTGTTTGTTCCCCTCCCTTAAAAGGAGGGCGCATAGGCAGGTCCTATGATCGCGGGTTGTGATCGGAAAAGGTAAAATTGCGTTTTGTTGAGGACTACTGGTTCAAGGCCTCTGCCCCGCCTACAATTTCGAGGATTTCGTTGGTTATGGCGGCTTGTCGGGCTTTGTTGTAGGTGAGTTTGAGTTGGTCTCTGAGCTCGGTGGCGTTGTCGGTGGCTTTGTGCATGGCGGTCATACGGGCACCGTGTTCACTGGCAAAAGAGTCTCTAAGGGCTTTGAAGAGTTGCATCTTCAGTGACTTGGGCAACAATTCGTTTACGATGGCCGCTTGTGAGGGTTCGTATATATAATCTGCCGGAGCCTGCTGTAGGGTGTTTTCCTCGGACACTATGGGCAGGAATTGCTCTACCGTTACAATTTGTGTGGCGGCATTTTTGAACTGATTGTAGACCAACAAAACTTTGTCATACTGGCCTTGGGCAAAGGCGTCCATGGCCCTTACAGCGATCTGGGAGGCATTGCCAAAATTGAGGTCATCGTAGATGGCATCGTGACGGCTTTTGAGGGTCAAGGATTTGGAAAGGATGTCTGTTCCTTTTTTCCCGATCCCCATAAATTCAATGTTTTTTCCAACATGGTCTTCCTTGGCAAGCCTGAGGGTTTCTTTTACGATGTTGGAGTTAAACGCCCCGCACAAGCCCCTGTTGGAAGTGATGGCGATGAGGAGTATTTTTTCCTCGGATCGCCGGATTGTATAGGGGTTTTGCCCATCGCCGTCTAGGCTTCCGCTAAGGTTTTGTATCAGCTCTGTGAGCTTGTTGGCATACGGCCGCATAGCGGTAATGGCGTCCTGTGCCTTCTTCAGTTTTGCAGCAGAGACCATTTTCATGGCACTGGTGATCTGCATGGTCGAAGAGACAGAGGCAATACGGTTTCGTATTTCTTTTAGGTTGGCCATCTATTCGAATGCTTTGGAGGTTTCTTGGGCCACGGCGTTGAGGGTGTCGAGTACGTTGTCGGTCAACTTTCCGGCTTTGAGTTCTGCCAAGACCTTTTTGTGTTTCTTTTTTAGGGTGGCCAAAAAAGCGGTTTCGAATGCTTTGACTTTTTCAACGGGCACATTTCTGAGCAGGTTTTTTGAACCTGCATAGATGATGGCGACTTGTTCCTCTACAGTAAAAGGGTCGTTTTGTGCTTGTTTAAGAATTTCTACGTTACGTCGTCCTTTTTCGATCACGTTGAGGGTGGCGGCATCTAGATCGGAGCCGAACTTGGCAAAGGCCTCCAACTCGCGAAATTGTGCTTGGTCGAGTTTTAGGGTTCCAGCCACTTTTTTCATGGATTTGATCTGCGCAGATCCCCCTACTCTGGATACAGAAATCCCCACGTTGATCGCTGGACGTACCCCAGAGTTGAAGAGGTCTGACTCCAAGAATATCTGACCATCGGTAATGGAAATTACGTTGGTCGGGATATAGGCCGAAACATCTCCTGCCTGGGTTTCGATAATGGGCAAAGCGGTGAGAGATCCTCCTCCTTTTACTTTGTCCTTGAGGGAATCGGGCAGGTCGTTCATGCCTTTGGCAATGTCGTCGTCGGCAATGACTTTTGCAGCGCGTTCAAGGAGTCTGGAGTGGAGATAGAAAACGTCTCCAGGGTAGGCTTCTCGTCCGGGTGGACGACGAAGTAAGAGGGAAACTTCTCTATAGGCAACGGCTTGTTTGGACAGGTCGTCGTATATGATCAAAGCCGGGCGACCGGTATCTCTAAAATATTCTCCGATGGCAGCACCGGCAAAGGGTGCGTAAACTTGCATGGGAGCAGGGTCGGAGGCGTTGGCCGCGACAATGGTGGTGTAGGCCAAGGCTCCTTTGTCTTCCAATATTTTTGAAATTCCGGCAACGGTGGAGGCCTTTTGTCCTACAGCCACATAAATACAATATACGGGCTCGCCGGCATCATAAAATTCTTTTTGGTTGAGGATGGTATCGATACACACAGTGGTCTTTCCGGTTTGACGGTCGCCAATAACCAATTCCCTTTGTCCTCTCCCCACGGGAATCATGGCATCGATGGATTTGATCCCGGTTTGGAGGGGTTCGTTTACGGGTTGTCTAAAGATGACCCCGGGGGCTTTACGCTCGAGTGGCATCTGGTAGGTTTCTCCTTCTATGGGTCCTTTACCGTCTATAGGGTTTCCAAGGGTGTCTACCACCCTGCCCACTATGCCCTCGCCAACATTAATGGAGGCGATTTTTTTGGTGCGTTTTACGGTATTTCCTTCTTTGATTTCCTTGGAGGGGCCCAGGAGTACGACCCCGACGTTGTCTTCTTCAAGGTTGAGTACCATCCCATCCATTCCGTTTTCGAAAGTGACGAGCTCGCCATATTCGGCATGGGTCAGACCATAGACTCTGGCAATTCCGTCTCCTACTTCGAGTACGGTTCCCACCTCGTCCAAAGAAGCGGTGGCTTCAAATCCTGCCAATTGATTTTTTAGTATTGCTGACACTTCAGCGGGCTTCACATCTGCCATGATTTTTTTTTACAGTTAGGGTGTGATTAATTCTCTTTTTAAGGTTTCCAAGCGATTGGCTAAGCTGGCGTTGTATTGCAGATCTCCTACCCTAAGGATGAATCCTCCTTTTATGTCGGGATCTACGATGTTTTTCAATTCAATTTTGAACGGGGTCAAGGCACCGGCTTTTTTGAGTACTTCTTTTTCCAAAGGTTCCGTGAGGGGAACGGCGGTGGTTACGGTGGCCGGCATTATGCCTTGGTGTTTGTCGTAGAGCTGAACAAACTGGCTGGCTACAGCCCCCAAGATTCCTTCGCGGTTGTTTTGGGCCAACAAATCAAAGAGGCGTTGGGTCGTTTTGGAGGTATTGGAAAAGACCGCTCCGATAATCTTTCTTTTTTGGGATCCAGGCAAAACAGGGCTACTCAAAGCTTCTTGCAACTCGGGGTTGCTTTCCATGGTAGAAAGGATGGTATGCATTTCCTCTACCACCGATTTTTCCTTTTGATTTTCTAAAGCAAATTCCAAAAGTGCTTTGGCATAGCGTATAGAGGCTCTTCCTACTTTCATGGTCTAAAGGTCGGCGTCTTTTAATAGTTTTTCGACCAGTTGGGCTTGCTTGTCTTTGCTTTGTAGTTCGGAATCGATGACTTTTTCCGCAATCTCTAAAGAAATTTGTCCCACTTGGTTTTTGAGCTCGTTGATGGCGGCACGTTTTTCATTTTGGATGGCTTCCTGTGCCTGGGCGATGATCTTGTCCGCTTCGGCTTTGGCATCGGCTTTGGCTTGGGCAACAATTTCAGCACCATTGGTTCGGGCTTCCTTGAGGAGTGCCTCTCGCTCTGCTCGGGCTTCTTTGAGTACCTTTTGGTTGTCTTCCTGTATGGAAGCCATTTCTTTTTTGGCTTCCTCGGCCGCATTCATGGCGTCTTTGATAGAGGATTCTCTTTCGTTGACGGCATCCAAAATGGGTTTCCATGCAAATTTTCTGAGCAATAGAATCAGCCCAATGAAAATAAGCAGTTGCCAAAAAAACAGACCAAATGAAAATTCATTGATTAATTTTTCCATTCTTTAAGATTTAAACCGAACGAACGGGTTGCGCATTTACGATTTTTAGACGGCAAACAATGCGGCAAAACCACTTCCTTCGACAAGGGCGGCTGCGATAAGCATGACCGATTGGATTTTTCCGGTAGCATC
>CAZGUB010000002.1:0-7209 GCA_964528935.1 uncultured Flavobacteriaceae bacterium
ATACCGTAACAACAACGATAGTTGCATCTCCTTCAATTGAGGTAACTAAGATTGCAATGGTAACAGACAATGGAGACGGATTAATAGGAGCAAACGATATAATAAATTACACCATTAACATAGAAAATAATGGAAATGTAACCATAGATCAATTAATTATAACAGATATTTTGACTGATGGAAACGGAAATGTGTTGCAAATATCTAATCCAGGAGGTCAAGTACAATATCAAAGCACAACTCACGGATCTCAAATAGGAACAATTGTTCCAAATGAAATTCAGACTTATAATGCTATTTACGTTATTAGTTCAGATGTTGCAAGCACAACAAAGGTCATAAATAAAGTCGTAGTATATGGAAGTAGTCCAGGATTGACAAATAACGTGTCAGATACTTCGGATGATGGAGATGATGGAGATGGAAATACTGAGGATGATCCAACGATTGTAGAAATATCAACTTCTTCTAATACGATTCAAATTCAACCATTCCCACTTATGAAAGTTGAAAAAGCAGCTTTAGTAAATGATATTAATGGTAGTGGCACTAACGACATTGGAGATGAAATTATTTATACAATAACAATTACAAATATTGGGAATGTTCCATTATCTAATTTAACTATAGAAGATAATTTATCAGATGGAAATGGTCAAATATTATCATTAAGCTCTAGTTTAACATTTATAGGAGCAACTGCTGGATCTAATTCAAACACTTTATCACCATCAGGAGTTGTAACTTATAGAACTAGATATATCATTGAACAACAGGCTGTAGATAGTGGAAGCATAATTAATGTTGTTAATGCTATCGCTTCATCTCCAGAGGGAGTGGATGATGTTTCAGAATCAAGTAATGACCCAAATACTGCCTTGGCCAATGACCCGACAAGAGTTTACACAATATTCCAGCCTGGTTTAACCGTATACAAATCAGCGACAATTTCAGACACAAATGCTAATGGTTTGACAGATGTTGGGGATAAGATTTTATATTCAATTACAGTTGAAAATTCTGGAGAAACTTCTCTTAGAAATATTAACCTAATTGATGAACTTAATGACTTTAACGAAAGGTCACTAGGACTTGATTTTAGTCCAAGGTTAATTTCTAGTTCCAATGGATCATCTTCAACACTTCTTTTGGTGGGGGGATCACTTTTTTACTCAACAGAATATACTATTGATCAAATTTCCTACGATAGTGGAGGTATTCGCAATAGGGTCACTGCAATTGCAAGTAGCCCAGGTAATTTAAATGACATATCTGACTTAAGTGACGACCCTATAACTCAGGCAGAAAACGACACCACTGATGTAATGTTTATTCATAATCCTTCAATGGTAGTTTCTAAATCATATTCTTTGATTGATAATGGCGATGAGATTATAAATAAAGGAGATGTAGTAAAATATTCAATTACTGTGTTAAATAATGGAGATGTTACATTAAATCAACTCATCATTGAAGATGTTTTCACTGATATAAACAACAATCCACTGTCACTTGACATGGAACCAATTTTCTCTGGAGGATCTTTGGGATCTCCTGAGGGAACTATTCAAGTATCTGAAACAGTTACATTCACTGCATTATATTTAATCAAACAGAATGCGATAGATGCTGGTGGAATTAAAAACATTGCTAGAGTAACAGTAAGTAGTCCAGGGCAGATAAACAACCTTATTGATGAAAGTGATGATCCTAATACAGTCGAACTTAATGATCCAACTATAATTACAATTTCTGCATCACCATCAATTGAAATAACAAAAACAGCCTCAGTAACTGACATTAATAATAATGGATTAATTGATCAAGGAGATCAAATTGTTTATACAATTAGTTTATATAACAATGGGGAATTAACATTATCAAATATTTCTATTTCTGATTATTTAATGGACGGATTAGGTAATCAATTGAGCCTCACCAACGGACCATTTTTCATTAGCTCATCTATGGGATCAAATCCAGGAATTCTTCAAGTTAATGAAACATCTATATATCAAGCTCTTTATACAATTCAAGATCGTGTAATTCCCACTGGAAGTGTAATAAATTCTGCAACTGTATCAGCAAGTAGTCCTGGTAATTTTAATGATGTTGAAGACATTAGTGACAATGGGGATGATTCTGATGGTAACATAGAAGATGATCCAACAATTGTCGAAGTTACATCTGAGGCATCAATCAATGTTACCAAAGTTTCAGAACTAACGCAAATGGATGGTAATAATTTAACAAACGTTGGGGATATAATTAATTACAGTATCTATATAGAGAATACAGGTACGACAACACTTACTGATATTAACTGGGTTGACATATTTACTGATGGAAATGGAAATAATCTAAACCTTTCTAACGGATTAGTATTAGAATCAGCAACTCTTAACTCATCAAGAGACGTATTGTTACCAAGTGGCATACTTACTTATGTAGCCTCATATACAATAGATCAATCTTCTTTTGATTCTGGGTCAATTTTAAATCAAATTAATGTTACAGCTTCAAGCTCAATAGGAATTGTGTCTGACAATAGCGACAACGGAATTGATAGTGACGGTGAAATTAATAACGATCCTACAATTGTTAATACAGCTGAAATAGAGGTTACTAAGATTGGGAATACTTTTGATGCTAACTCAAATGGAATGATTGATGTTGGAGATAAAGTAATTTTCAATATAACAGTTGAGAATACAGGCTCTATTACTCTTACTACTTTAAACCTTATTGACTCAATGACTGATGGTAATAATAGGAATATTAATTTGGACACGAACATAGAATTAATCAACTCCTCAGTAGGATCTTCATCTAATACATTAATAATCGGAGGAATTTTAACTTACACAGCGACATATACTCTTGATCAGAATTCAATTGATTCAGGCTTAATAAGTAATTCAATAGTTGTAACTGCAAATGATGTAAGTAATACCATATTAATTAGTGATAGAAGCGATGACGGAGATGATGAGGATGGTAATGACAGCAATGATCCAACAGTTGTCCCATTGACATCAGTTAAGTCTATAGAAGTAATTAAAAGGGCGATAGTAACCGATTTAAATTCTAATACTATAAATGATGCGGGAGATCGAATTGATTACATTATTGAAATTGAAAACCTGAGTAATGTATCATTAAACGGGCTTATTATCAATGATGTAATGGAAGATGGAGATAACAATAACCTTAATTTGGATTTTGGTCCATTATTTGCTTCTTCTTCTATGGGGTCTTTACAAGGATCTATTAAACCAAGCGAAATTGTAACATATACTGCACAATATACAATTACAAATGACGATGCATTAACAGGAATAATTCGAAACAGTGTAACTGTTATAGCAAGTTCTCCTGGACAAAATAACGATGTAAGTGAGGTTAGTGATGATCCTTCGACTCAAGCAATAAATGACCCAACAATTGTACAAATATCTGCACCTGTTCCAGAGTTGGAGGTTACTAAAATAGCAAATGTACAGGATGTAAATTTAAATGGTTTCAATGATGTAGGTGATATTATAAATTATACAATTACCATTGAGAATAAAGGTTCAATACAATTAACAGGTCTTAACATTGATGATATTATTACCGATGGTAACGGAAATCAAATAAATTTAACAACCGGACCAATTTATAATTCTTCGACTCATGTGAATCAAATTGGTCTATTACTTCCAGGTGAAATAGAAACATACTCCGCTTCATATCAAATCACAAATGGAGTTATGGCCTCAGGATCAATTAATAACCAAATTACTGCAATAGCAAGTACAGCAGGAAATAATAATGATGTATCTGATTTTAGTGATGACGGTGATGATACAGACGGAAATTTAACAAATGATGTGACAGAAGTTGAACTTGATAATATTCAAGGAGACGCACTAATAGAAGTAACAAAAACAGCAGATGTTACTGATAATGGAGATGGAGAAGTTGGGGTAGGAGATATAATTACTTATAACATTTATGTAAATAATACTGGAGATTCTATTTTAAGTGATGTTAATATAATTGATTACTTATCTGATGGTCAAGGAAATATTCTTGATTTAAGTAATGGACCATTTTTCACTGGATCCAATATGGACTCTAATGCTGGAACATTATTACCAGGTGAAACTGCCAATTATATTGCTTTTTATATCATCAAACAGCAATCTGCTGAAACAGGAAAAATCTTAAATAGTGTAATTGCATTTGCTAACACAATTTCATCAACTACTATCTCTGATACTAGCGATGACGGAGATGATTTAGATGGAAATACTACTGATGATCCAACGGAGGTTTTCATTGCGCCAAACCCTGGAATTGAGGTGGTTAAAACTGCAGAAGTTACAGACAATGGAGATCAAAAAGTTGGAGAGGGTGATATAATTACATATACTATTACTGTTTCAAACACAGGTAACATAACTCTATATGAAATTCAAATTGAAGATATTTTAAAAGACGGAAATGGAAATCTACTTAGCTTAAGTAATGGACCATTTTTCTCAGGCTCATCTATGGGCTCCAATAATGGAATTATTCAGCCAGGAGAAGCGGCAACATACATAGCATTTTATATTATTGAGACTGAAGCGGCATTAACAAAAGGAATATATAACTCAGTTATAGCTTCTGCAATTAGCCCTGGGAATATTGATGGAGTCTCGGACATTAGTGATGATGGTGACGATAATGATGGAAACACTTTGGATGATCCGACAGAGATATTGATTTCATATTCCCCTGAAATTGAAGTTACTAAAACTGCCGAAATTCAAGATGTAAATCAGGATGGAGAAACTGGTCCAGGTGATATAATTACTTTTACAATAAAAGTCGAGAACACTGGAAATGTAGTACTTTCTAATTTAAGAATAGAGGATTATATGATCGATGGAAACGGGACACAATTAACACTAACAACAGGGCCTAGTTTTATTGAATCCTCACTAAACTCTTCTAATGGAACTCTTCAAGTAGGTGAAATTGCTATTTATCAGGCTACTTATAGGATTTTAGAAAGTGATGTAAATGGTGGATTGATTGAAAACTCTGTGTTAGCTATAGCAAGTAGCCCTGATCAAAATGATGACGTAAGGGATATTAGTGATAACGGGAATGATGAAGACAATAATTTAGTAGATGATCCAACAATAGTTGACATAACATATGTTCCTCCCTATTTTGAAATATTTAATTATGTCACTCCAAATGACGATGGACTAAATGATTATTTCAAAATTGCTGGAATTGAAAATTTCCCAGAAAACGAGGTTTTGATATACAATAGATGGGGAGTTTTGGTTTATCAAATGAATAATTATGGAAATTCTTCAAATTCAGAAAATGTTTTTACGGGATATTCAGATGGTAGAATTACTATAAATAAAGGCGCCAAATTACCATTTGGAACATATTTTTATGTAATTAGTTTTAAGGGGAGTAATCCTGGTAGAAAATCTTATAGTGGATATTTATTTTTAGGTGAGTAATAATTTATAAATATTGAAGTCGAAAATTAAAATAACGTTTTTTATAACAATTGTATCTTCTTTTTGGCTATTGTTGGTTGCTCAACAAGATGCTCAATACACAAACTATATGTATAATACTCAATTAATTCAGCCAGCCTATGTGGGATCTAGAGGGATAACATCTATTACTGCATTAGCAAGAACTCAATGGGTAGATTTAAATGGAGCACCAGAAACAGCTACAATTTCTTTTGAAACTCCACTTGGAAATGACGAAAACATGGGTCTTGGTTTCTCTGTTGTTTCAGATAAAATAGGTCCGACAGCTGAAAACACAATAAGTGTTGATTATTCATATTCATTAAATTTCATTTGGTCAAAATTGACTTTTGGCCTAAAGGCAGGGATCAATGATCTAGAAATTGATTACAGTAAATTGAATATTGCAGATCTAGATGATCCTTTGCTGCTCTACAATGCAAAAAAAATAAAACCAAGGATTGGACTTGGCATTTATTTTAACACTGATCAATATTATTTAGGCTTTTCAGCGCCTAATATTTTGCAAACAAAGTTTTATGATCAATTGAGAATTGAAAATACTTCTTTTTCGGAAGTAGCATCTAGAATTCATTATTATGGAATTTTTGGCTACGTGTTTAATTTAACAGACAAAATAAAAGCTAAGCCAGCAACATTGGTAAAGGTTGTAAAAGGAGCACCAGTTCAATGGGATTTATCAATGAATTTATTGATTAATTATAAATTAACTCTTGGAATAGCTAACAGATTAGATTCAGCCATGAGCCTTTTGGGGGGATTACAATTAACGGATAATTTATTTATCGGATTAAGTTATGATTATATGTCAAATAATTTAAGGAGCTTAAATGATGGTTCATATGAAATTGTTTTGAAGCTTGATATTTTTGGAAGCCAAGGAAAAATATTAACACCAAGGTTTTTTTGATAAAAAGAACAGAAGTGAAATCTAGAAGAACATTTATACCAAAATACATTTTAATTACTCTCATGTTAGTAAGTAATTATGCGGTATCAAATTTTCCAGAAAGGATTTCTTTTTCTAAAAGTGATGAAAAAAACTACTTCATTATTGTTGCTTCATTTAAAGAAAAGTCTAATGCATATAATGAAATTTCAAGACTTAAAAATGCAGGCTATGACTCTCCTGAATTAATTTTTGATAAAAAAGGGAATAATTATAGAGTATCTATTTTAAAATTTGACTCTAAAAATCAAGCCATAAATAAACTTCTTGAAATTAGAAAAAAGCAATTTCCTGATTGTTGGATTTTATATGAAAGCAGCCCAAACTTTTTGACACCCAATAGAAATTCTGGTCATTTAAAAGCAAAAAATGGCATTATTAATGACTCTCATGTTATTTCATCAACAATAACCTCAACTGAGAGAACCTATTATGTCATAACAGGATCTTTTAAAGAAGAGTCAAGTGCCTATTTTGAAAAGATTAAATTAATAAAACTAGGATATAAAAATGCTAGTGTATTAGAAAAAAATCAAAATAATTTTTTGGTTTCTATTGAGTCATTTAAGTCTCTTGAAAAAGCAAGAATTTTTTTGAATTCCCTTAAAAACAATTCCAACAATATTTCTGTTATTAAATTAATGGGATTAAATAAAACTCCCTCTGCTTCAACGGGTATATCATCAAATGAACAAATAGATGAGA
>CAZGUB010000002.1:7309-34964 GCA_964528935.1 uncultured Flavobacteriaceae bacterium
TAATACAAGAAGAGGAGGATTCACTATCAGCTGAAGATCAGAAAGAGGATGATCAAGTAGTTAGTAGTTCATCAAATGAACAAATAGATGAGATAATACAAGAAGAGGAGGATTCACTATCAGCTGAAGATCAGAAAGAGGATGATCAGGCATTCAATAGTCCTGGAAAAACTTTTGAAAGTAATTTATTAAAGGATCCCCAAGAATTTTCTAAAGAAAAAAAATCTAAAAGACGAAAGTCTAAAAGATCCGAACAAAAAAATATTTTCCTAGCTAAAAAGGATTACGAAAATTTAAATTACAATGATGCTCAAAATAAATACCTTGAGATACTTAAATCTGGAAAAGAAAGTAAAGAAGCTGTTGAGTATTTGGCTAACTCTTACTACAATAATAGTCAATATGAAAAAGCAGTTACCTGGTTTAATAAACTTATTTCAGCATATTCTGAGGAGATTTCCCCAGAGACATTTTATAAGGCTTCGATAAGTTTCAAAAGTTTAGGAGCATATGAAATTTCAAATGAACTTTTGGAAAGATATTTAGAGTTAACCGATAATATTGTAATAAAAAATTATTATAAAAAAAATAAGGATTATCTAAGCTTGATTAAAGAAGAAGGTCTTGATTTTGAAATAACTCTCTCAAATATTAATTCTGAAAATTCGGATTTTGGCCCATCATTTTTTGGAGAAAAACAATTGATTTATTCATCTTCAATAGATGGGAAGGGTGATGAAGACTTTCAATGGTCTGGGGAGCCATTTTTAGACTTATTTCTTGCAGATATTGATTCTTTAGGCAACTTACAAAATCCAATAAAGCTTGAAGGTAATATAAATACAAGGTTTCATGAATCATCTGCCTCGTCAACAAGAAATAAAAATAAAATATACTTTACAAGGAATAACTTTATAGAAGGAAAGATCGGAAGAGACGCTCAAAATCGAATAAATTTAAAAATCTATAGTGCTGAATCAAATGATGGAAAAACTTGGAATAATATTAAAGAATTGCCTTTCAATGATGATAGTTATTCGTGTGCCCATCCAACACTAAATTCTCAAGAAAACAGATTATATTTTACATCTAATATGCCTGGAAGTTTTGGACTTTCGGATATATGGTATGTTGAGATACTTGATGATGATAAATTTGGGCCACCTATAAATTTAGGCCCTCTTGTTAACACTGAATTTAGAGAATCATTTCCTTTTATAGGTAAAAATGATATTCTTTATTTTTCGAGCGATGGAAGAATTGGGCTAGGGGGATTAGACGTTTATTATACTAATCTTGATAAAAATGGATTTCCAATAAATTCAAAGAATATAGGGGAACCAATAAATAGTAGATTAGATGATTTTGGACTCATTTATAATGAAAATACAAATTTGGGATATTTTTCCTCCAATAGAAAGGGGATTTGGGGAAGTAAATCAGATGAAATATATAAAATCAATAAAAAAGAATGTAATCCTATTATTGAAGGCATTATCATTGATGAATTCACAAGTAAGCCAGTTGGTAATGCTTTAGTAAAGCTAAGTGACAGCGAGGGGAATATGATATCAGAAACAATTGTTGGAGATGACGCTAAGTTCATTTTTTCTAATGAAATATTTTGTGGGAAAAGTTATAGTATTGAAGTCTCAAAATTTCCTGGATATTCAAAAGAAAAAATAACAGTTCTAATTCCAAATTATTCCTCCCAAGTGAATGAGGAAATTAAATTAAATTGGTCATCAGATTGCATTCCTTCTGATTTAATTTGCTTGTTGGATATTAACCCGATATTATTTGATCTGAACAAATACTATATCAATTCTAAAGCGGCTAAAGAATTAAAGAAGATTTATGCTGCTATGATTAAATACCCAAATTTAAAAATTAATATATCATCTCACACTGATTCAAGAGGGTCTACTAGCTACAACAAAAAGCTTTCGGAGAATAGGGCAATTTCTACAAAGAACTGGTTAGTTAAGAGAGGAATTGACCAAGACAGACTTTTCACTAACAGTTTCGGAGAGGTAGATTTGGAAAATTATTGCGAAGACAATGTGGATTGTCGTGAAGAAGAACATATGATAAATAGAAGATCAGTATTTACAATAAAATAACAAATTATGAGTAGATTTTTCATTACGGTTTTAACTCTTTTCATTATTAACAGTGTGTTTTCCCAAACAAATGTTGAAAAAATAAAATCGACTAACAATAGAGATTTTAAAATCTATAAAAGTAATAGTGGAACAGAATTAATTTTTGAATTTTGTAATCAAAAAAATGAAAGTAATTGCGAAATGCAATTATTATTATTTGATTTGAGAGGTATTGTTAAATTATTACAAAAGAATTTATCTCCTGGAATTGTTAACGTCCCTGAAAATGGAAAGATTATAGTTTCAAACAACAACACAATTTCTTTAGCAACATTAAAAGGTATTATATCAGATCCTATAAATAAGGATACTTTATTAAGATCAGTAAGAAAAACATTTTTTAATGATTAAATTGTAAAATAAATTATAATTAAACAATTTATATACAATTTGAAATTTCACAACGGTTTTAAATAATAATTTCTAATTTGAAAAATTGAATTTTTTATTTAATAATTATTGATGTAAAAACCTGTTATTTAGGTTTTTTTTGAGGGTTTAAAATAAAAAAATGAAAACCGAATAGTAGTGATTCAAAATTATTTCTTTGCAGACCATGTGGGTCTGATTCCCTTCTCATGATTCGGTACTGTATTGATATATTTATTCTTTTCCACAAGTCGTATTGAGTTCCTAATAACCATCCAAAATTATTCTTAAAAACCCCTGAAGGATAGTATTTACTCACATTCTTTAGATCAACTATCTCAGAGTTTTTTGCTGATAGGACTTGGTTATATAACAATCCAGTTTCAAAAAACAATCTTCGTGAGGGGAATACTCTAATTGAAAGCGGAAAACTCAAATAAGAGATTTGATCAAAAGATTTATTGTTACTTGAGTTGTACTGGTATTTAATTTTCAAATAATCTATACCCCAATTAAGAGCAAAGGTTTTTGAAAGCTTAAATTGTAAATAGGCTCCAACAGCATTTGAAAAATTAGCTCTACTGTAATCTTCCATTGCATGCCCATAAACTATTTGGCTGTGTAAGTCTATATTCCATTTTCGGTAAAATCCATCCAAGTCGGGACCTTTATTATATTGTAAAAGTAAGTTGGCATCCCCCTGTGAAAACCCAATTGAAAAAAAATGGATCAAAATCCAAATTTTCGATTTTTTAGAAGGTTTAAAATTTTTTAAAAAATCACAAGATTTAAACATGGACAGAAAAGGAGGACATTTCTTATAAATTTGAATTAATTATTAAATAGAAAAAAATTAATTATAGAAATGCTTATTGATCAGCAGAATAGATTACAAAGCCTTTTCCAATTTTTGTAATAAAATATGAATTTAAGACTTCGTTATTTTTATTTTGTTAGATAAAACCAGATAAATAGCAACTAATGGTAAAATCGCAAGTATTAAATGAAAATATTGAGCTATATCAGGAACCTCTGAAGTCCTAACAATATAAATTCCAAATAAATTTATCAGTGTTAAACAAATATAAATTTTTATGGCAGCTGATTTTGCAAGTTTACCCCCATCATAAGGTAATTTGTTTGGTAAAGCCAATGAGCTTTGAATCATCCAAAGAATTGCAGTAGCCAAGTGAATAGTTTTTTGGCTCTCAGCAAAGAAACTAAGTTCAGAGACTATGACTATAATTCCAAAAATGAAATATCCTAAATTAAAAAACACGCGATTTTTTTTAAAAACGCCATAAAGTGTAATTAAAATGCACAATGAGGCAACTATAATTTGTGGTAACATAAAAATTTAATTTGGTTTACTATTTCCAAGATAGTTAAAATTTTCAAATCAAAAGATTATTTTATAAGGATTATTAAAATTACACAACACATTTAAACATTATTTATTTTTGCAATCCTAATTAAATATCAATGAAAAAAATTATAACGGATTACAAAGAAAACAACAAAAGAGAATTGTGGATCGATGGAGTATTATACAATTTTATATATGGATTTTTGGGAGCGATTGTAATTGTTTCAATCACCGTAAAAACAGATATTGGAGTTCTAGTCTCATATTTACTTTATTACTTTTTTTTAGGAAAAATTGTAAATAGGCCCAAGTATGTTACCGACTTAGGGAAGTTTATTATTTTCCCTATTCCAACTGCATTAGGAGCCTATATTGGATATAAAATAGCCCCCCATTTAATAGAATTTTTGTAAAAAATTTCCAATTCTAATTTTGCGCAAGTATTGGGCAGATTTTAGAAGATGGATTTTTCGAATGACATTGCTATATTGATAGTTTTAATGTCGATTTATAATATTACTAAAAACTGAAATGGTAATAAAAGAGATTTCTTCAAAGGAAACTTATGCCGTGAGGCACCCAGTCCTTCGTCCAGGCAAACCCATTGAAGATTGTTTTTTTGAATATGACGATGATTCATCCACAATCCATTTGGCTTTGGAAATGCAGGGAAGAATAGTTTCCGTTCTCTCCGCAATGCCCATTCAATGTAGTTATTTTTTGGAATTTAAAGCGATGAGGTTGCGAGGGATAGCCACATTAGAAGGTCATCAGAAACAGGGGTATGGATCTGAATTAATGAGGTTTGCCGAAGCCTTGCTAAAGGCTAAAGGGATTGAGCTGCTTTGGTTAAATTCAAGAGTCAAGGCTTCAAAATTCTACAAAAAACTAGGATACGAGCCTGCAGGAGAATTGTTTGATATCGTCGGTATAGGATTACATCAAACGTTTATTAAATCCTTAAAGGATCAGAAGAGGACCAACGAGTTTAGTTTATAAGTCACAACCAAAAATAGTAATCATATTACTAGCTGATTCGGGACATAGATCAAACTTATCTGTTACTCCATCATTGTCACTATCAATATAACCAACTGGAGTCGATCTATAATATGTTATTGCACCTGGATCATTAGTTTGCCCGCCACCCCAGTAAGTAAAAACTATCGATAGGTAAATATTCTCCTCTTTAAGATGTAAAACTAAAGGTGTATTGATTAATCTATTTGGTCTGCCTTGAGCTAAACAAGAAAATATACAAAAGTTTAAATTTTCAATATCATTTATATTACCAATCGCCCATTCAGTATTTTCTGGAGAGGTTTCATTATATGACTGCTCAGAAAAAATATTAAAGATTGATTTCTTATTAGCCCTTGTTAATATGGTACTGGAGCTTATTGAATCCTGAAACGCTTTATCGTTCCAATCATCATTTGTACCCTTTGTAAAATAAACATTCCGTCCTCTCCAAATATTACTAACGGATACCGTGAGTAAAAAGGAAACTGATCCTGATTTGTAATTTTCGTATGCATCTTGAACTACGGTAATTGTTGTTGTTCCTGCGCTTAAAATACTTAACACACCATTTTCAACCAGAGCAATTTGTTGATTGTCGATGTTAAATGTAAAGCTTCCGGAACTTGTTGAACTAATATCTATCTTAAAATCTTCATCTCCGAAAGTTTTTGAAACATCATTAACTATTATTGAAGGATCGATTTTTTCAATTTCAGAATTTGAGGCAGATTCTTCTTTATTACAACCAATAATAAATATTATAATTATAATAATTCGAAACATGTAACTTACAATAATTAAAAATTAAATTTTAGAAAAATTTCACTTCCGCTTCTCTGCACCTCAACATCATTAGCAGCCCCCCTAAAATCATATGCATAAGCTAAGGACAATCCAAATTTAGTTTTTACTATAGCCATAACATTCATGTACCTAGTACTTTTATATCCTCCCCCTAATTCAACTATTCCCTTATAATCGAATGTCCCTCCATAATGGGTAGTATTTCCAATCCCAGGTATAATTTTTGAACTTATAAATGGATTAATTGATGAACCCAACGGACCTGCATCTATTTTGTAACCTGCAATGAAATATGTTGATGGTTTTTCATCACCGATAAAAGATTCGTTATCAGTATATTTTATTGGGTTTAAAAAATTTGGTACTGACATGGACGCATAAAACTTTTGAGTTTTGTATAAAAATCCAAAACCTAGAAGCGGATATGTTTCTTTGGTAATATCTGGAATTGCTGAGTTAGGAGCATTAGTTAATCTTTGGATAGCATTAACATCTGTAAATTTAGTGTGAATACCTGCTTTAATTCCTAGATATAAAGATTTACCCCCTCCAACTGTAAGTTTATAACTCGCGTCAACAGAATACAGAGTTCTCTGATCTATAAATACTTTATTTTCAATAATAGATACACCAAGGGATAGATTCTTTTTTGGATTACCACTGTAATACAAATAGTTCATTCTTGGAGCATCACTCACCCCTTGCCATGAAGATCTTGTTGTGAATGACAATACTCTCCCCTCTGATCCAGCATATGCTGGGTTAAATGCATTCATATTAAAACGCTCCATCAAAAGGTTTTCATTTACCTGAGCACTTAAATAAATAGAGCTAAATGTAAATGCAAATAGGGTTAAGTGTCTAAGCATTTTCATAATTAAATTTAGTTAAAAATATACATCCAACCATCTTCTACAGTTGTCTCATCTCCCCTATCGATTCTATAATAATATGGGCCAGATGGGACTGGGGATCCATCTTTATTTGTCCCTGTCCAATCGTTTTGATAATTCCAAGACTCATAAACTATTTCCCATTCTGAATTATAAATTTTAACATTAGCAGATGGATATTTATCTATGTTTACAATTCTCCATGCAGACTCCTCTCCTGGCTCGTTTGGAGTTAGTAACTCTGAAACAAACAGGGGTATAACCTGCTCACCATTTTCATTTAAAATTGGATCCTCTGGGAAACCGTCATTATTATCATCCTCATCCTGATTGTCCCCTATACCGTCGCCATCTGTGTCTTTGCTTTCATTCGGATCTAATGGGAAATCATCATTAAAATCCCAAACTCCATCATTATCTGCATCTAAATCTGAACCATCTGGAATACCATCACCATCAGTGTCTAAACACTCTTTTTCATTAAGTGGTAATATATCCTCCTCATCGGGACATCCATCATTGTCATCATCAGTGTCAATACAGTCAGGAATCATGTCATCATCATAATCTCTTGGCTTTTTATACCTACTTAGTGGATCACTATTACATTCTATTTCATGATCATCTAAGTATCCATCACCATCATCATCTTCATCAGCATTGTTTCCTATTCCATCTTTATCCGTGTCAGTGTGTTCAGATTCGTCAAGGGGGAAGGCATCTTTTTTATCCTCTACACCATCGTTATCGTCATCTTTGTCTTTGTTATTACCTATTCCATCACCATCAGTATCTATCCATTCTCTTGGATTTAATGGGAAGGCGTCATCTTCATCCAAATAACTATCATTATCGTCATCAGTATCAGCATTATTTCCAATACCATCTCTATCAGTATCTAGCCACTCATTAGGATCGAATGGGAAAAAGTCCTGAGTATTACTGTAGCCGTCACCGTCCTTATCGTTATCACATAAATCTCCATTTCCGTCTCCATCAAAATCTAACTGATCAGGGTTAAATGTATTAGGGCAATTATCAAGTTCATTATCTATCCCATCACCATCAATATCGGATAAATCCTCTTCTTCAACTTCCTGAGAATCTATATCATCCATTAAGTACATTGTCCTTTCATATTTCATTCCACCGCCATCACCATTTGATGTCCAAGAAAGAAATTTAATCTTGAAATATATATTGTCAAGTCTAGAGTAGACAAGGAATTCAGGTTGATGATCTAATTCATTATTCCAAAGGGGTTCCATGTAACTCCCTCTCCATGGTATATTTTGCAATTCGATCTCCTCTCCATCAATTTCATAACTCTGCTCTTCCCAATCAATTAGAGGATTCAATAGTGAATTAACCGCGGGTGCATTTCCTACTTTTGATGTCAAAAAAGAACCATTAAAAAATATCTGATCTACATTAAAAACATGTTGATTGTTTATAGGGTAAAACCCAATACCATAAGGTGGTGCTTCTCTGAAATCAACAGCGAAGTTATCCCAATATTCAAATCTTTCCTCATAAAGCGAATTATAGATTCCTCTTTCATTATCACGCTTAAAATGTGTTTTGGGTGCTATTATGTCTACTTTATCATTATCAAAATCTTCTTTAACAAAAGTAATTTTCTCCCCGGGAACACCAATTGTGCAACCTGTTGAATTTACAATATGATCAGAAGGAGTGTTTACACATCGGTCAATAGAGTCAGGAACTCCATCTTTGTCAGTATCCTGATCATAAGATTCTTTTGTTGTTCTTAAGTACGAATATCCACCTCCAGCACCTTGGCCCTGCCATCCCATAAGCCTCAGGAAGAACACAACTCCTGAATCATTATTTTTAAGTGCAACAGTTGTTCCAACATACATAGGCATTGGAATAGGATTCCATGAATTGAAAACATCATCATACCAAATAAAGTCATTTAATACCTGTGAATCTGAAAAGTTAGATGGATCGTTATATCCTAAAAAAGCCATTTGATATGAACTATCATCATTCAAATAAAGCTCAGAATTATTATCTCTTGTTATATAATTTAATTCTCCACTCCCGTCTTTTCCAATAAAATCTAGTATCTGAGCAGAATAATTCTCTCTCTTGACAAGCTTCCATCCACCTCTTAGAACAGTATTTTCGGGAATATCACACCCATTCATGTCAACAGTTGATGAGGTAGAATTTGGACATTGATCAGCATTATCTCCCACCCCATCATTATCACTATCAATTGATTCTTCAGGGTTAAATGGAAATGCGTCATCATCATTTGAAACACCATCATTATCCATATCATCATCACACAAGTCTCCAATCCCATCCATATCTGAATCTAATTGAGCTGGATTTTCCTCATTTAAGCAATTATCAGAATTATCTCCAACTCCATCACCGTCATCGTCTGCTGATTCATCAGGATCAAACGGAAACGTGTCATCAGAGTCCAAAACTCCATCATTATCATCGTCCTCGTCACATGCGTCACCAATTCCATCGCTATCATTATCCAATTGATCTGAGTTATAAGTATTCAAACAATTGTCTAATTCGTCTGGTATACCGTCTTGATCTTCATCAGAAGCAGATAAGTTTATTTCAAAAGTAATTTGGCTTGAAGATGAATTACTTTGAGCATCTTTTAGTCCATCATCAAAAGAAAGGCTAAGAATTTCATTTCCATCTAGTTCATTTTGGAAGTTTAAATCTATTAACAATTGATTTGTTAGACTAGTTGTAATAGAAAAAGGATTTGAGGAGTCTAATTGACCTATTCCATTGTTAATTGAGATTGAAATATTTGATTCATCAAGTTGAAGAAAGTTCCCATTAATATCAAAATAACCCAATTCGTTTGTTGTAAGAAAACTTAAAACAATCCTATTGTGTGATGAGGTGTTAACGTGTTTTTTTGATGTTAAAAGTGTTTCATAGGTATTTGAAACAATTGTTGAACCGGGTTCATTTACACCTGATATATCTCTTAAAAATGATACAGAATTTCCAGAGGAATCAACATTGTTGATAAAGGTATTTCCAATAACTGTCAGTTGTTTTGCATAATAATTTCCCTCATTTGTCTGATTCGACACAATATATCCCTCATTAAAAGTATTATTAATAAATGTATTGTTTTTGTATAAATGATTATCACTTGGAATTGTAGCCTCATTCCATCTATCCCACCAATTGTTGTGAAAAAAAGCGTAATTCATTCTATTGTTTTCAAAGCGACAATTAACTACTTGGTATCTATTTACTCCATTAAAAGATGATAAATAGCTATTTACCAAATTATTATCAATAAAAAGACAAGAATCATATTTCACGAACCTGTGAGTATAAGAGAGTAATCTTGTAATATTTTTAAAAGTTGAATTGATAAAATAAATTCTATTTGTAAAATCTTCTTCATCTGTAGATACTGGAGTGCTACCCCAATCTGATTGGAAAAGATAACTTTCTGTGGCTTCAAAAAGTGAATTAGAAATTATAATAGTTGAATTATTTTCAGAAAAAAAGGCTGTACTCCTATTTCCATATAGTTTAATGTTATCAGCTTTAACCTGAGATCTTACAGAATAAAGAGCACTTCCTCGACCAGGGGATCTCATATTATGCATTGTTAAATTTGAAATATTCAAAGAGGTTTGATTAATTTTAAAAACGTGATATGAATTATTTCCATTAATAACCGTACTTGAGATGCTATTCCCAACAATTGTTAGTGGTTGAGTAATATCAGGTAAATTGTTGGTTAGAGTTATTGTGCCGCTCAATTGACTTGTAAAACTGATTGTAGACTGACCAGAAATTGAATTTGCATGCTCAATTGCATATCTTAAAGATCCAATTTCGGAATCGAGAAGATTAGTTACAACTAAGGGGTCAATATCCTCATTTTCTTGAGCGACTGATTTTAATCCCGATAATGAAATGAACAGCAGTGTGATTAATAAAAAATTATCTTTTAATATTTTATAAGAAAAAAATGATAACATGATTATTAATTTAGATTACCGATATTAATTATTAATTATTAATTATTACTTAATTTCTACTTAAAATTTACTTATTAATGCCTAAATGGAACATATTTCTTATATATTAAACATTTTAAATTATGTCTTGAGCGATATAATGAAGGTCTGTATTAAATCCTGTAACCTAATTGAATGGAGATAAATCCACATTGAAAATACTATTTATCCATACCATTGTTCCTGTTTCGATAACAATTTGTCCTTGACGTCCTTTTTCATCTGAAACTATTGAAGTTGATTTTGGACCAACCATACTTATATCATCTTACAATTCATTATCTAGATTCATCTGTGCTAAATTTTTAGAAGCCCACCTTGTTGGAGTGGTAAATATTTATGTTGAAGGGAATTCTAATCGAAGTTTATCCACTATTTCTTTATGGACCATTTCATTTAGGTAGTAATCATAAATTTCCTGAAATGAATTGAAACCATTGTATAATGGGAATCTATCCCAATTGGTCGTGTACGATTAGAAGCGGACCAACGAAGATTCAATCCACGAACTTCCAAAAGTCTGATCGACAAAAGGAATCCCAAAAAGAAAAAAATTGACTAAATTAGCAGCCTGAAAACCGGGGATGTAGCTCAGCTGGCTAGAGCGTTTGACTGGCAGTCAAGAGGTCGTGGGTTCGAGTCCCATCTTCTCCACTTATAAAATCTTTATTACATTTTAAATCAATGTTTTAGGGATTTTTTATTTAACAATATTTGTCCTGCTTCAGTTATGATATAAATACTGGGGTATTAAATATTAGCAGGGGATCACATGAAATTCTACTTCGGTTTGAATTTCGATCGATTTATAATAAAATTTAGAGTGATCGGTTTTTTAATAATTTTATTACCATAAAATCCTAAAAATTTTTTCAATTTAGACCTTTACAAGTACACTCGAAATGAAAAAACTAATGCTTATTTTTGGGTTGCTTTTTTCTTGTTCACAAGGCTCAAAACCCTTAGATGTTGAGGCAATCAAAGAAAAAATCACGCATTACGAATTCGGCCGTTGGAAGGAAAGGGCTACTCCCAAAAACTTTGAATTTTCGGCCTTAAATGACTCGACCTTCAGGCTTAGTATGGAATTGCTCCACCCCATGCTCAAAAAAGAGGTGGAATATACATATGAATACATTTACGCAGCTGACATAGACAGCATTACCAGCAGTAAACTGGTTAAACGAAAAACTTGGAATAATGGGATTTGGACGGTAGATTTCGACCTCACCAAGTAAAGGTTTTACTAAGAAAGCTTGGGATTAAGACCTGAGGGAATTACTCGAAAAACGTCCTTTTTTGTCCCTTCTCGACTCCAATTTTTTGGCCAGTTCAAATTCGGATCGGGTGTAACGCTTGCCGTCGATATAAACGGTATGAACCCCCGAAGGAAAATCAAAATGCAAAATACGTTTGGACATGTTTCAAATGTATAAACTTTTGAGGATTACCAAAAACTTTTTTAAAAAAAACCGACTTTAATCCCTATGAAGATCAGCAATATACCAAAAACAACCTGGATTTTTTTTTGGTGGAATGCTACCCTTTTTTGCACAGCAGCTTGGGCCATCAATACTGCGACTAGAGCAAACCACAGTACGGTGGTGCCAACCAGAATGATACTGATGGCAACCATAACCCCTCTGGAAGGCTCTGGGCCTACCACCACAGAAAATAAGCTTAGGAAAAATAAAGTTGCCTTGGGGTTGAGCACGTTGGTCATCCATCCAATTTTAACGGCCTGTAGTCTGGTTATGTCCTTTTTTTGTGGACCATCATCTCCCCCCAAAACGCGAGGGCTTGACAGGAGCGACTTCAGCCCTATGAAGATCAAATAGCCAGCGCCCAAATATTTTATCGTCTGAAATAAGACCTCATACTGGGCAATCAACCAGGTCAAACCAAACAATGCATAACTAAGGTGGACAACAATGCCCAGTCCAAAGCCCACGGCAGTGAAAATTCCCGTTCGGCGGGAATACATCAGTGTATTCCTACAGGCCATCACAAAATCGGGACCAGGGCTGGTGAGGGCCATCAAGTGAATGAGGGTGACAGTGGCGATAAGTTCTAGCGAAGCTGCCAATTTTATCGATGTTTTAGGATCAGCAACACACTGTTTATTGGGGAAGTGGAAAACCTCGGTCGCGCATCAGTGCATCGATTTGGGCATCTCTTCCTCTAAACAATCGATAGGCTTCGGCCGGGTCGATGGAATTTCGTGGGGCAAAGAGGTACTGAACAAGCTTTTCTGCCCATACTTGGTCGTAAAAGCCGCCGGGAGCTGCAGCAAAAGCCTCCGCAGCGTCGGCTGTCAGCACATCTGCCCAAAGGTAACCATAGTAGCCACAGGCATAGCTTTCTCCTGAAAACACATGAGAAAACTGTGGAGTCCTATGCCGCATGGGCAGTTCTTGGGGCATATTCAAGGCCGCCAAAGTATTGCGTTCGAAGGCCGCAACGTCGAGTGAAGCTGGATCCTCCAAATGGATTTTCATATCGATTAGGGCCGAGGCCAGATATTCTGTGGTGTAAAAGCCTTGGTTGAAAGTGGCGGCTTTTTTTATTTTTTCTACCAATGTCTTGGGGATAGGTGCTCCGGTGCTGTGGTGAACCAGAAAGCGGTCGATGACCTCGTCGGTTGCCAGCCAGCGCTCGAGCAATTGAGATTGAAATTCGGTGTAGTCGCGCACCCCGCTGTTTAGCGTGGGATAGGCTACCTTAGAAGCAAAAAAGTGGAGGGCGTGGCCAAATTCATGAAAAAAAGTTCGGGCATCGTCCCAAGAGATTAGAAGAGCTTCACCTTCGGGGGGTTTTACAAAGTTGGAGTTGTTGGAGGCCAATACATTTTTTTTACCATCGAAAGTACTGAAACTCCTGTAGGTGGTGGCCCAAGCACCGGAGCGCTTGCCGGGGCGGGCAAAGGGATCCAGATACCACAAGCCAATGTGTTCGCCACTTTGTCGATGGGTCACCTCCCAAACTTTTACGTCGGGATGAAAAACAGGAACAGTTCCTTCAGGCAGGGGTTGAAAGTTGTAGTTAAAAAGACGACCGGCAACATGGTGCATGGCCAAGGTCAACTGGTCGAGTTGAAGGTATTGCTTTACTTGGTCAGAGTCTAACTTGAATTTTGCCTGGCGTACTTTTTCGGCATAGTAACGATAGTCCCAAGGGGAGATGGTAAGGTCATCGCCATTTTGGTCCGCGATGGCTTGCATGTCTTTTACCTCTTCGACCACCCTTGTTATGGCGACCGGCCATACTGCTTCCATCAGTGCCATGGCCTTGTCGGGGGTTTGGGCCATGCGGTCTTGTAGTTGCCACTGTGCAAAATTGTCATAGCCCAGTAGCTGTACCCGCTCCCGACGTAATTGTAAGATTTCTGCAATGATTTTTTTGTTGTCGTATGTGTCGTTGTTGTCGCCTCTAGAATAGTAGTTTTCCCAAACTTTTTTTCTTAGTTCTCTTTGGGTGGAGTAGGTCAAAAAAGGGTCCATGGACGAGCGGGTATTGGTCACGGCATATTTACCGGGATGGCCGGATTGGGCAGCTGCGGCGGCAGCCGATTTGACAAAGGATTCCGGCAACCCTCCAAGCTGGTTTTCCTCTAGTAGCATCATGTAGTTTTCTTCGTCGTGAAGGAGGTTGTTGGAAAATTCGGTATAGCGTTCGGATAGGGTCTTGTTGATTTGAGCGTACCGCTCCTTGGAGGCTGCATCCAAGGCGGCCCCTCTACTTTCAAAATTTTTGTAGATCAAGCTGACCACCCGTTTCTGTGCATCGCTCAATTTTGTATTTTCTATGTCTTCATACACCTTTTTGATACGATCAAAAAGCTTTTCATTTTGGGTGATTTTGGAGTAGTATTCTGATAAGATCGGAGACATCTCCATCTGCATATCTCGAAAAGCCGGAGTGGATTGGTTGCTGCGCAAAACGCCGTAGTAGACAAATGCGCGATCCAGTGCTTTTCCGTTGCGCTCTAGGGCTACAATGGTGTTTTCAAAAGAGGGATCTTCGGTTTGCCCGGCGATCTGGTCGATGTTTTCTAAACTCTTCTCAATTCCGGTCAGCAGGGCTTGCCTTACGCCTTCGACAGTCATTTGATCGAATTGGGGAACACCGCCGTAGGGGCCACTCCAAGGGAGGGAGAGATCTGGAGAAGATGCCGGATACTTTTCGCATTGGATTAGTAAAAGAGATGTGCACAGCATTGGGATGAGGGCGGTAAGTTTTTTGGAGAAGTTTTTCATAAGGCGATAATTTTTACCCAAGGTACTGATTTGCCGCTAATTGTATTATAAGTCGGCGGTTTTTTGTCTCCCTTTTTGGTCTTGGGCTTGTTATTGTCGGTATTAGAATTTCTGATCGAGAACAGCGAGGTGTTCGGGGCTGGAATAGTAATTTTTTTGTTATCATTACTGGTCCAGTGTTGGGACTAGCGGCGTCGATCATGTCTAGCACTATTGGGGGGTGATACCCTTATAACATAACTTCCGCTTTTTAACGAAATCGATCCGTCTTTGAGACCTTCCATATTTTGGGGGCCTAGTCGTTCATTGCCGACAAGGAATTTTATTTTTTGATTGGGTTTTTTATTGAGCTTTATTTTGGCTTTGGTGTTTTCGGGGATGGTGAATTCGTAACGATAGGTGTCATTTGCTTCTTTGTACCAGTTGGATACGATTTTTCCTTGTGGTGCTTGGTAACTTGTGTTGACGTGGTCCAATCCCCTGGGAGTAAAGGGCTGAAGGAAGAAAGAGGTAAAGCCGGGCTGTTGTGGGTCGGGCCTGATGCCACCCAGCCATCGGTAGAACCACGCACTTACCGATCCGAACATAGGATGGGAATTGGAATAGACATTTTCGCTTTCTTTCCAAGTTTCCCAAAGGGTAGTCGCTCCGCGATCGATCATATGTCCCCAGCCGGGGAAGTTTTTGCTGTTGATGATGTCGAAGGTTTTTTGGGGAGAAATGAATTGGGAAATGGCTTCTAATGCAAATGGGGTTCCAAAGATTCCGGTGGTGAGATGACCAGAGGGGGCATTTTTCAAAGCCGCCAGCAAGGAGTCTTTGGCGGCTTCGATTTCATCCTCGGGAATGATCTTGTGATACAGTAGGGAGGAAAAAAGAGTTTGCCGGTTGATCTTCTCCGGGATACTTTTTTCCCAAAAGGTAATTCTCAATTTTTTTTCGAGTGAGCTGGCCAATGCTTGGTATTTTTCTTTGTTTTCTAGGTCTCCCATCAAATCGGCAAATAGGGTCATAATACGTGCCGATTGGAGGTAGTGTAGAGTGCCGATCAAGGCGACCGGAACGGGCAAGAGGGACTCGTGATCACTTAGACCACGGTATACGATTCCTTCGGGATTGAGCCGGGCCACTTTTTCCATCCATTGGTTGTTGAGGGGGTACATTTTTTTGACTTCTTCCAAGTCGTGGTAGTAGAGATATAACTGGTATTGGGTGATCAAAAAGGCCGATTCCCAGCTGAGGCCACAATATTGAATTCCCACATTAGGGGCGGTATCGACAAAAGTGGTATCGTTGATAGCGTCGACCCAGTCATAGACCGTTTTTTTGTAAAAAGACTGCATGTCGAAATTGTAAATAAAGGCTGGGCTAGTGGCGTTCAGGTCTCCTCCGTATCCAAATTTCTCCCTTGCCGGGCAGTCTGACTGCACGCTCACCAGGTTGGCCAAAAAGGTGTTACGAACCATCTGCTGAATGTTATTTATTAGCAACGATGAGGAGGAAAAAGCGTTTTGGTTTTCTACAGCCGTATGAATGGACAACCCCTTGATATCCTCTAACTGGGGCCGGTATCCCAATCCGTCGATTTCTATATAGCGGAAGGCGTGGTAGGTAAAGTCGGGGTGGAACCAAACAGTGTCTTTATTGCCAAAGGTGTAGCTGTCGGCTTGCCAAGCGATGGTAGGGGCTCCCGGGCCGCCCATGCCTTTTTTTTTGATTTGCCCGATTACAGAGGTCATTGGGTTCAGGCTACCGTCTTGGTAGAGGCGTTCCCCAAACCTGAATCGGATTTTGTTCCCTTTTTTGCCTTTCAATTTGATTTGGTAGGTGCCGGTAAAATTTTCTCCCATGTCTACCAACCATTTTCCATCGGATATGGGATTGATGTTTTTGGGGATTATAGTTCTATTGATATGAACGGGAGGGAAAAAGGCTTCTTGAAGTTGCCCCCCTGGAGGGGAAGCAGATCGAGCATTTTGCCATTGGGTATCGTCAAAATTCGATTGATTCCAATGCTGGATCTCTCTTTGTGCGTCGTAATGCGTTCCCAAATAAACACTGTTTTTGGTGATAGGTCCTGGATGGGTTTTCCAGTGAGTGTCGGAGATAAATTCCTCGATTTCATCATTTTGGTAGGTGACTCTAATTTTTGCGATGAAACGGGGATTTCCAACAGGAAGGCGTTCTCTGAGGTTGATTCTGCCCCACATTTTTAGAGGAAGGGGATTGAAGAATCCGTTGCCTAAAGTTACACCCCAAGTATTGTTGCCGGGGTGGAGCATCGATAAAACATCATAGCTTTGGTAGTAGATTCTTTTGCTAAAGTCCGTCCAGGCGGGATCCAAAACATTATTTGGCAAAGGAGAGGCATTGAGAAAAACCCTGTAGTACCCTGCTGCAGTAATATATAGGTAGGCTTTTTTTGGACTTTCCTTTAGAACAAATGTTTTTCTAAACAGAGGGGCCGGGCGCTCGCAATAAAACAGTGAATCTGTTTCTGGGAGGCGGCTGTGGTCTTGAATCCAAAGCGCTTTTTGATTTTGAGCAAACACATTGGGTACCCTTGGGGAATCTTCTTTCTGACATTGCAATAAATACACAAAAACGAGGGATAAAAGTATTTTTCGATTGCAACGCATAGGTATAGCTTATTTACATTATCAAGTAGTTATTATTTGCGATTTCCTCAAAAAAATTCACTTCAGGTTTAGGAGGTTTTTATGGCAATATAAAATTGGAGGCAATTTTTTGTAAATTATTCCGTTAAAGATAAAAAACATTATGCCATTGAAAGCCATCTTCTCTGCCATCAATTACCGTATATTGATCATTGTTCTGGAATCCTTGGCGGTCTATTATTTATACGACCGCTATCATTTTACACTTCATATTGATTTTACATTATTGAGCATTGCCATTGTTTTTCCCCTTGTCTTTTCTATAACCAGTGCTTACCAAAAAAGACAGGAGGCCATCTCGGAATTTAATAGTTTTAGAAATAAAATCATCGAACTGACCAATATATTTAGAGCAGTGGACGGTATTGACCAAAAGAATTATAATGAGTTGTTTAAGACTCTTTTGGCCTTGCAAAAGAATTTGGTAGGGGTTTTATCCCAGACCACTAACTTAAAAATCCAAGACATCCGTAACCATCGAAAAGAAATTTTTTACACTTTGGAATCTTATAAAAAATTATACAATGAAAGAGAGAAAGACAGCATAATTCGTGTAAAGAACGAGCTGTTTGATTCCGTGGAAAAACTAAACAACCTAAGGGTTCATGCCACTCCAGTATCCCTGCGTATGTACTGCTTAATTTTTATTTATTTATCTCCCTTGGTATACAATTCCCATATTCTGGCTAATTTTGAAAAAAATAGCAATTTGGAATTTGTGATAGCCCTTTTCTTTTCAGTATTGATCGGATTCATTCTGATGGCTCTCTACAACATCCAAGAATACATTGAAGACCCTTTTGACCAGGAAGGCTTGGACGATCTTAAGTTCCAGGAAATGTCAGTGGGTGAGGATGAAATCCTGAGCTAGTCTCTCCCTTTATTTAGCATTTGATGAATGGTATGTATGGGAGGGAAGAATTTTTTTCCTTTGAGAAATCAAATTACTATATTTAAAAAAATTAATTCAATCATCACAGATGCAAGAAATTTCAAGTTTATTGGCCGATCAAACTTTTGCGATCAACACAGTTTGGGTTGCTCTTTGTGCAGCACTCATTTTTTTTATGGAGGCAGGCTTTGCATTGTTGGAAGCGGGTTTTGTTCGGGCCAAAAATGCGATGAGCATTATCGCCAAAGTGATCATTGACATCACCTTTGGAGGCTTGGCTTTTTTTGTGATTGGTTTTGGCGTTGCCTATGGCGCGTCTAATGGGTGGTTTGCTTTCGATTTTGGTATCACTAGTGGCGATTTAGGGTTGGGACTGACCGTCTCCAATAAGTTGTTTTGGTTCATCCAGTTGGGATTTGCGATAGCGGCCATCTCCATCGTTTCTGGAGCCTTGGCAGAGCGAATGAAGCTTTGGGCCTACGCCATATTAGTATTTGTTTTTTGCGGCTTTATGTATCCTATAGTAGCGAATTGGGTCTGGAATCCAAACGGCTGGTTGGCTTTGAGAGGGTTTAATGATTTTGCAGGATCTGCGGCGGTTCATGCCATGGGAGGGTTTTCCGCTTTGGCCGCGGCAATAGTATTGGGTCCCCGCATTGGAAAATATAATGTGGATGGATCTTCAAACACTTTTCCAGGCCACAATTTGCCTTTAGCGGCAATGGGTGCTTTTATATTATGGTTTGGATGGTTTGGATTCAACCCTGGCTCTTCTCTTGGTGCTGTGGGTAACTGGGAGTTAATTGGGAATGTGGCGCTTAATACTTTTTTGGCTTCTGCGGCAGGAGGAATAGCCACCATGATCTATACTTTTTATTCCTACGGAAAAATAGACATCACCATGGTGATCAATGGAATATTGGCGGGACTGGTGTCCATTACTGCCGGATGTAATGTGGTTGGACCGATTTCGGCCATAATCATTGGACTTATTGCCGGAGTATTGGTAGATGTAGCGGTCTTGTTTTTTGACCGAATGAAAGTCGACGACCCCGTTGGCGCAATAGCTGTTCATGGTGTCAACGGAATGTTTGGCACTTTGGCCGTGGGATTCTGCGCTGAAGACGGAGGTTTATTTTTTGGTGGAGGAGCCGATCTGTTGATCACCCAAACCATTGGGGTACTGGTCATTGCCATATTTTCTTTTATCCTGACCTTTATTGTGATGAAGGTTTTAAAACGCACCATAGGAATCAGAATATCTAGTGATGAAGAAGAGTCCGGAATTGATGCGGCTTCCTTTGGAGTAAAATCTTATTCGAACGACTAACGTAAAATTATGAACCGATGAAAAAAATAGAAGCCATCATCCGCAAATCGAAATTTAATGATGTTAAAGAAGCTCTCCACAATGTAGAAGTCAACTTTTTCAGCTATTGGGATGTGACCGGAGTTGGAAACGAAAAAGAGGGACATGTATATCGTGGGATTTCATATAGCACCTCTGAAATCCAAAGACGGTTCCTCTCCATAGTGGTCAATGATGATTTTGTTCAACGAACAATAGATGCCATTCTAAATTCGGCTGCTACCGATCAAGTGGGCGATGGAAAGATCTTTGTGCTGCCTGTAGAAGAAGCCTATCGAATTCGAACTGGTGAGAAAGGCGGTCAATCATTAAATTAGTATCCCGGCATTCAATTTTGGGGTCTAATGACTCCTTATGCTCAGCTTGGGCCTATTCCATTAGGGACCTTAAAATAGCCTTCTGTTTTGGAGCAGGTGTTTTTCTGCTTTCTGGGGTTTTTTTATTATGCCTTAGAAAATTTTACGTATGAATAAAATTCTTTTTTCCTTACTCATTTTGCTCCAATGCTGGATCACCTCATGTAAGTCAGAGCGTCCGCCCAATTTTGTCATCATCTTTTGTGATGACTTGGGCTATGGGGATTTGAGTGCTTTTGGTCATCCTATCATTCGCACCCCCCATTTGGATCAAATGGCCGTAGAGGGTCAAAAATGGACTCAGTTCTATGTGGCCGACCCGGTTTGTACGCCCAGTCGTGCGGCTTTACTCACAGGCAGGTACCCCATTCGCAGCGGTATGACTTCTTCCAAACGAGCAGTGCTGTTTCCAGATTCTCCCAATGGCTTGCCTAAGGAAGAGATCACCATTGCCGAGCTTTTGAAAACGAAAGGCTATGCTACTGCAGCAATAGGCAAATGGCATTTGGGACATTTGCCCGAATTTTTACCCCATCGGCAAGGGTTTGATTATTACTATGGCATACCCTATTCCAATGATATGGATAGCAAAAATTTTGTCAAATATGCTAAGGAAGCCAGAGACCCCTATTTTTTTACCCATATAGAGAACTATCAAGTACCTTTGATGGAAAATGACGAAGTGATCGAGCGACCGGCTGATCAGACCACCATCACAAGGCGATACACCGAGCAGGCCATTCGGTTTATTAAAGAAAACAAAAACCAAGCTTTTTTTCTTTATCTCGCGCACAGCATGCCACATATCCCTTTGTTTGCTTCCGAGGCCTTTGCCGGTCAGAGCCAAGCCAGCTTGTATACGGATGTGATAGAGGAAATCGATTGGAGTGTTGGGCAGCTTCTGGAAGCCCTAAAAGTAGAGCAATTGGATAAGAATACGGTGGTGGTTTTTACGTCGGATAATGGTCCTTGGTTGGCCTTTAAAACTCACGGAGGTTCAGCTGGGCCATTGCGCGCTGGCAAAGGAACCACTTTTGAGGGAGGACAAAGGGTGCCCACGATCTTTTGGGGGCCGGGCAGGATTGTGCCAGTGGTGGTCCACGAGATGGGAGCGACCCTCGACCTCTTACCCACTTTCGCTGCCATGTCGGGAGCCAAAGTCCCTTCCGACCGAAAAATGGACGGTTATGACCTCTCTGCGGTACTTACCCAAAAAGCCAAAAGTCCCCGCAAGGATTTTTATTACTGGGCTTTTGCAGAATTGCACGCCTACCGCAACCAGCGATTTAAATTGCATATAAAACAAAGAGAACCGGTCCACTACGGCAGACCCACCAAGGTATTGGAGCAACCGGAATTGTTCGACCTCCGGGCTGATGTTTCTGAGAAGTACAACCTGGCCGAGCAGCATCCCGAAGTGGTGGAACAAATGTTGGAGGAGATGCTATCCCATTTAGAGGATGTCGGTGATGCTCGTCCTGATCAGCTGGCTGCCCGCATGCCTTTGGAATAAAATTGCTTTGGCCGATTTAGAAGGGGGCCTTTTGAAGTCTTTCCAAAAGTGTGTTTATGGACTGTTTTGAACGCCCTCTCAATATCTTTCGAATTTAAGTATTGCCACGGCACTCTTGGATATAAGTTTATGCATCAATCTTTAACCTACAATTGTTGTGTATACAAATTTGAAAAAATAAACTAAAAGTTAATATTTTCCTTTTCTTTTTTACTAGCTATTTGCATAAAATAAATGATTAATTTAGCTATTGGTACAAAACTTGACAAACATGAAAAATCCCAACCCAAATCCGTTGGCCAGTATGGAAGACTGGGAGGAAGATCTTTTGAAAAGATATCCCGACCCCGAGATGGCCAAAGAGAAAGAAGCTTTTAGAAATTATGTGGATTCCGATCGGGATGCCACCGTTCGAGAATTTTACAAGCTCAATCACGAGTACCAAACTTATGATTTTGTTTGTGCCAAACAGGAAGAATTCCTATCCTTTAAGAAAAAGAAAATGTCGATTTGGGAGGCTTTGGATTATCTCAATACCCTGGTAGATGATAGCGATCCCGATATCGAGCTGGATCAGTTGCAACACCTGTTACAAACTTCCGAGGCCATACGCAAGGATGGACATCCCGACTGGTTTGTGCTCACCGGGCTGCTCCACGATTTGGGCAAAGTGCTTTGTTTGTTTGGAGAACCCCAGTGGGCTGTGGTGGGAGATACCTTCCCGGTGGGCTGTCGTTTTTCCGAAAAAATTGTTTTCCCCGAATTTTTTAACGCCAATCCCGACTTCAGCGATGAAAGGTACCAATCAAAATATGGTATCTACAGCGAAAACTGTGGTTTGGATCAGGTAAAAATGAGCTGGGGTCACGATGAGTATTTGTACCATATTGTCAAAGATTATTTGCCCAAGCCAGCACTATATATGATTCGTTATCACTCTTTTTATGCCCAGCATCGCGAAGATGCCTACGATCACTTGATGAATGAGGAAGACCGCGAATATTTCAAATGGGTCAAATTGTTCAACCCCTACGATTTGTATTCCAAGGCTCCCGTTCCCCCCGATGCCAAAGCACTAAAACCTTATTACGAAGACCTGATCGCCAAGTATCTGCCCGAAAAGCTGCTGTTCTAAACGCAGAAAGATAACCATGAACAGCGGATGATCAACTTTGGCATTGTAGGGTTGGGAAGGATCGGCAAAGTACATTTGTCCAACCTCCAGCGTTATTGTCCCGATGCACAGGTAATTGCTGCCTGTCGTGTTCGGGAAAAACATATGGATTTTTTAAAGGCCCATGGGGTGTCTCTCCACTTCGACACTTTCGAACAAATGGTTCAAGACGACCGCATCCAAGCAGTAATTATTGCTTCGCCCACCGCATTCCACTATCAGCACATCCAGCAGGCGATTGCCAGCGGGAAACCTATCTTCTGCGAAAAGCCTATTGATTTAGATCATCAGAAGGTCAAAACGGTTGCCCAGTGGGTGGCCGAATCAGGCATTCCCTTTATGGTGGGCTTTAACCGCAGGTACGATCCCCACATTTTGGCCCTAAAAGAATCCATTTTACAAGGAAAAATCGGATTTCCTCGTTTGGTAAAGATCACCAGCAGGGATCCCGAACCCCCATCTTTGGAGTTTGTCGAAACCTCTGGAGGACTGTTTCTGGATATGGCCATTCACGACTTCGACATAGCCCGCTATCTGGTGGACGATCGGGTGTTGGAAGTCAGTGCCAAAGGGGCCATTTTTGGCGATCTGCCTTTGTCCCAATTCGATGACATTGACACGGCGGTTACTACTCTGATTTTTGAAAAAGGAACCATGGTGCAAATCGACAACAGCCGTTATAGTGCCTATGGCTATGACCAACGTTTGGAGGTTTTTGGTGAAAAGGGAATGGTGCAGACCAAGAACATATTGGAAGATGCCCTAGTTTGCAGCGATGCCAGCGGCCAACACCGGGCGCGTTCCCAACGATTTTTTACAGAACGCTACGCCCAGTCTTACCGCAATATCATTCGACATTTTGTGGCGAGCCTACAGCAGAAAAGCCCCTCGGGAATCTCCGCTCAAGACGGCCTCGCAGCTTTGAACATCGCCATGGCGGCCAAACAATCGGTCAAAGAAAACCGACCAATAGCTATTGAATCAATGATTTAAATAAAACAATTTATGCAACTGTTTTTAACTTTTTTAGCCTATACACTTTTTGTAGCCTTATATTCTTGGTATAAGCTTAGAAAAGAAAAATTGACTTCTCAGGAGGGCTATTTCCTTGGAGGGAGAAGCCTCACCGGGATCGTGATTGCCGGATCTATGTTGTTGACCAATATCTCTACCGAACACCTGATTGGCATGAACGGCTCTTCTTACAAAAACGGATTCATCATCATTGCTTGGGAGGTGACTTCTGCATTGGCCTTGATTTTGACAGCGGTATATTTTGTTCCCAAATACCTTAAAATGGGATTGACGACCATTCCTCAGTTTTTGGAAAGCCGCTTTGATGGGTTTACCCGTTCTTTGGTGGCTTTTTTTCTGATGATTTCTTTTATCGTCACTTTGCTCCCCATTGTTTTGTATACCGGAGCCATCAATCTGGAAAGTATTTTCAACGTTTCGAAACTGTTTGAGGTTTCTCAGCGCCAAGGGATGAATTACACCATTTGGGCGATCGGATTGATCGGTTCGCTCTATGCCATATTTGGCGGACTTAAGGCAGTGGCAGTTTCTGACACTCTAAACGGCTATGGCCTTTTGGTGGGGGGCTTGGCCATTCCTTTGATGGCCTTGGCGAGTATTGGTGGGGGCAACCCTTTGGAAGGGTTGGTCAAGGTCTACGAAAATGCTCCGGAAAAATTTAATGTGATTGGAGCATCAGACTCCGTCATGCCTTTCGAAGTGCTTTTTACTGGATTGATCATCAACCAAATCTATTTTTGGTGCATGAACCAAATGATCATCCAGCGGGCACTGGGAGCAAAAAACCTCAAAGAAGCCCAAAAGGGGTTGCTCTTTACCGGTTTATTGAAAATCTTGGTCCCCTTAATCATCATCCTCCCGGGGGTTATTGGGTATTACTATTACGGTGAGCTATTCTACGATCGTCAGGACATGATCTATCCCGAGTTGATCAAAAAAATACTTCCTGCAGGCTTGGTAGGGGTTTTTGCCGCCATAGTAATGGGAGCGGTATTGAGCACCTTTAATAGTGTCTTGAATAGCGCCGCTACCATTTTCAGTATAGACCTCTACCAACGACACTTCCGACCCAAGCTAGGCGATGTGCAATTGGTGCGGGTTGGAAAAATGACCTCTGCGCTCTTGGCTTTATTTGCCATAGGGGTTGCCCCCATGGTGGCCAATGCTCCAGAGGGGCTGTACCAGTTGTTGCAGCAGCTCAACGGGATTTTCTTTATCCCAATCGCTTCCATTATGCTCGCTGGATTTTTTCTTCCGAAAATATCTGCGCTTGCCGCCAAAACAGCCTTATTTGTTGGCCTCGCCTTTTATATAGGCTGTACTTTTATTTTTAAGGTAGATCTCCATTTTGTCCATATATGGGGAATCGAATTCCTCCTCAATATGGCGGTGATGTTGGTTATCTCTCATTTTGTTCCAAAAGAAAAAGCTTTCAAAATCAAAGATTTGCATGTGGTGGAAATGACGGGATGGAAATACACTCGAGGATTTTCTGTATTTTTGGTCGTTTCCACCCTTTTGATTTATGTGCTGATGGGAAATTTTAGTGCCTACTGATAAAACACCAAGCCATTTTGGATGCATCTAATTTATTGGGAATTTTCATTACACTATCGGTTTCGATATTTGTAATGTATATCGCAAAGGTCAGAAATAAATGGGTAGAGAAGATCCTGCATTGGTTGCCAGCCATTTTGTTGACGTTTCTTATCCCCGGAGTCCTTTCCTATATTTTCGAGCTCTCTCTAGAAAACATTGTATTGCACGATTGGAGCAAGGCCTATCTATATCCTATTACCATTTTTTGCATCATGAGTTCCATGTCATTGGCACAATTGAAAATCGTGGGGCCAAAACCATTGTTGTTATTTTTTATAGGTTCTTTTACCATTGCGATTGTACCGGTAGGGTTATTTATACTTTATGCTTGGGGAAGCGACCAAATGATCGATTTGTGGAAGGGGATCATTCCCATTGTAGGAAGTTGGATCGGCGGTAGCTCCAGCATGTTGGTACTCAAAGAATATGTGGCGGTCAGGGAAGACCTTTTTCTTTCCGTTTTGTTGTTGGACAACATGATTCAAAATACAGTAATGATTTTTCTTTTTCAGATCATTAGAAGAACAGAAGTTTTTGACAAAAAATTGAAGATAAGAGAAACCATCACTTTTTCTGAAACTACTATTCAATCATCAAAGACCAAGAAAAACCCATACGCTTCTGTTTTGATTGCAGTGTGCGTCACGGCAGGGGTGTTATCGATGGAATTTGATTTTATCGTCAACGTGATCATTTTGTCGCTCCTGGGCTTGTTGGTGGGGAATCTGGTTCGTTTCTGGTCTTTTGCGGTCAACCTCGGGATAGGAACCGTTGGCATCATAGTCATCATGTCTATTTTGGGTCTAAAACTGAAGTTCAACGATTTTGAATTGCCCTTTATTTTGATTGTATTTATGATTCATTGGATGATCATCAATGCCTTAGTGATTGCATATTTCAATTACAAGCTCAAGATATCCATGGCTTGGGGCCCCATTGCGATGATGGCCAATATAGGTGGGATTTCTACCTCGCCCGCATTGGCTTCTGTTTACAATAAAAAATTGATGCCTCACGCAGTGGTTTTGGCAATTTTGAGTATGGCTACGGGAACATTTTGGGGCTTTTTGACTACTTTATTGATAGAATTGCTAATCTGAATCTATGGATTGTAGCAGCAAAAAAAATCAGTATTACACCGAGGACGAGGCCATTGAGGCGTTGATCCGCTCCAATATTCGTTTTACCCAGCCTGCTTTAAGTTACTACTGCTGTGTGGAATGCGCCCAATTTCACCTCACTTCCCGCGGCCCCAAGCATCCTATACTGGATCTGCCCCAAGTGAAAGACCGCATCAAAAAAGAACGTAATACCCAAGATTGGTCACAGCGGTTCAAAAGAAAATAAGTATCGCATTAGAAATTAAGACTTGTACGTTTTCCCCTCTTTTTTGACTTTTTTGAGATAGTCGTCCAAATGGGTTTCCCAATGCATGCGATAATTGAAGCCCGTTTCGAACTCCTGTTCGCACTGGCTGCATTTGATGATTTTTTTGTCCATATTCGAGGGGTTTAAATTAATGATTTTTGGACAATTTAGAAAGGCCATTCATCAGCAAATCCATTTTGATCAAAATCAGAAAACAACAAAAATCGATCAAAAAAGAGTAAAAATGACTTAAAAAACATCATTTTTTGCCAAAAACAACCTTTTTTTGTATAAAAATTGATTTTATTCCTTAGTTTTGATTACGGTCATTTCTAGGTTCTCCCCATTATTCGTTATCTTTAGTAGTATAAAAACTACTGACTGTGATCAAGGCCTTTTTGTTTGACTTGGATGGGGTTTTCTATCAAGACAATCAGTTATTGCCCGGAGCCAACGAAACATTGGACTGGCTTCGCCAAAAAAAAGTTCCTTATCGTTTTGTGACCAACAACACCACTTTACCACGGCAAAAATTGACCGAAAAACTCAACCAGATGGGGTTGCAGCTAAAAGCCTCGGACTTGGTCAGTGCCAATTATGCCGGGCTACTGTACCTCAGGCAACAAGGGTATAAAAAATGCAGGTTGGTATTGAGGGAGGGGGCACAAGCCGATTATTGTGATTTTGACACCACAGCCGCCCAACCCGAGGCCATAGTGATCGGAGACATTGGTGCCGATTGG
>CAZGUB010000003.1:0-5557 GCA_964528935.1 uncultured Flavobacteriaceae bacterium
ATTCCAAATCCAAAATTTTTAGGAGTCATTTTGTGATGAAAGGTAAAGGCTTGGGATTCGGGGGCTCCCGAAAAACTGACCCATTGACTGCGGTGAAGCAGTGTAAAATGATTGTAATCTTTTGCTCCTACATAGCCGGGATTTAGACTTTGGTGGTTGAACATGTATTGAGAAAAAGTCACTTCTTGCTGTCCATATAACGATGGGACAAAAAACAAAAAGGTCAGCAAAAAAATCAAGCCTGACTTTATATTCCCTATCATTTGGTAGTAAGTAATTAATACCGTGAGCCTTTATGATTTAATTGAAACTTAAAGGGACGATATTTTATAAATATATATATAATGAATAAATTTAGGCCAAAGCCCCATAACAAAATATTTTAATTAACGACCAGATCATGGGGGCGTCTATTAGGGTTTTATTTTTTTGGATGATTTTGCTTAATGGGCTTCATAAGGCCCAAGCCCAGCTCAGCAAGGTCCACTACATTCCCCCCATTGCTGCACATGGTGCTTCAAATTCGAATGCTTTTCCCCGTGATCAATACATTTATATTTCTACTCCCGCCACACAAAATGTAAACTATTTGATCGCCCCAATGGGGGCTACCCCGGAAGATTATATTTCCGGAACGGTTTCCAATTCGGGTCCGCAGCGTTACGATATTGGATCTGGAGAAAGTGCATTTGTGGTGGTCGATACAGCTACAGATGCCGGAGTTGTGGTCGACGATAGAGGTTATGTGATTACTGCCGATGCCCCCATATTTGTTGCGCTTCGGTTGCGGGCTTCTACCCGAACTGGGACCTCTTTTCCCCAAGCTGGAGCCCTTGTTAGCAAAGGATTGTCTGCCTTGGGGACCTCCTTTAGAACGGGAACATTTACCAGTGAAAGTCCCGGGGTAAACAACGACAGCGCCAATTACCTGAACTTTGTATCGGTGATGGCTACAGAAGACAATACCCAAGTTATTTTCGACCACTTGGACAAGGACATTGAGCTGATCAACATTGTAGAACCAGGAGGAGTAGGAACATTTTCGCTTACCATAAACTTGAATGCAGGGGAATCCTACCTGCTGGTGGCAGAGGCAGAGGATGCTGTGGATAACAGGGATGGATTGATTGGGGTGTCTGTCACCTCCGACCTTCCCGTTGTGGTCAATTCGGGATCTGCCAATGGGAGTTTTCACAACGGTGGGGGTAGGGATTATGGCATAGATCAGATAGTAGGGGCAGACAAAATAGGCAATGAATATATTTTTGTAAAAGGAAATGGATCTGACGGTTGGGAAAATATACTGATTGTTGCTCATGAGGACGATACGGATATTTTTATGGATGGCGGAGTCGTTCCCATTGCCAATTTGGCCAATGCAGGGGATTATTACCTTATTGAGGGAAATGCTTTTGCCGCCGCAGGATCAAACCGAACCCTCTATGTCAATGCCTCCAAAAACGTTTTCGCTTGGCAAGGAACAGGAACCGGAAGTGAAGCCAATCAAGGTTTGTTTTTTGTTCCGCCGCTTTCTTGTCAAAGTCAAGGGGAGGTCAATAACATTCCCCAAATCGATTACATCGGTTCGTCCTACTTTTCGGGCTTTGTGACCATTGTTACCAATCAAACGGCATCGGTAACTTTTTCTGACGCCAACAACACCGACAAATCTGTTCAAGACGCCACTTTTTCGGGAGGGGTATCTGTAGTTGGGCCAGAGGCCGTAGAAGGAACCGATTACAAAGCCTATGTATTGGCAAATCTTTCCGGAAATGTTTCCATCAACTCCACCGATGAACTCTACTGTTCTTATTACAATCAAAATGGGGCTGCTACCTCTGGGGGGTTTTATTCCGGATTTATCTCTCAGCCCGAGACGGTGATTGTTGCCCCCAATATCGATGGCGAAAAGTGCCTGCCCAATGTAGAATTATTTGCTTCGGGTATTGAGGTATATGACAGTTTTAAGTGGCTTTTTGACGATGGAGGTGGATATGTAGACCTTGCAAACAACAGCAACCCCTATACCCCTCTCGTTCCAGGATCCTATAAGATAGAAGCTCAAATCACCTGCAAGGGAGTCACCACTACCAGCTATTCCGATCCGGTGGTGGTGAGCAATTGTCCTCCCGATTTTGATGGCGATGGCATCAATGACAACATCGATTTGGATTTGGACAATGATGGTATTTTTAATACCTATGAATCTCTGGGAGATTATCAGCTCGACCTCACCGACTTCGAAGCGCCTTTGATCATCAAGACTGCAACCATCACTACTGCTGGAGCCTATACTGTTACGACTGTGGTGGCCTCCGACAGCTCCATAGTACAAACCGCTTTGGGGGAGATCACTTCTTCGGTCGACGCTGGGGGACCTTTCAACCAAATGGAGTGGAATTTTGACGAAAGTGTCAATTTCAAATTGACCCAAACCCAGAGCATCACCCACAGCTATTCGGAAGGAGTGTATTTTGTAATCACCACCGCAAGCCCTACTCAGAGTCTATCCCTTTGGAACCCCGACAATCATCTGTTGGTAGATACTGATTATAATAACTCCTACGAGTCTGGGATCCTTTTGTTTTCGGCCAATGAAATTCGCTTTAAATTCAATCCCTCTTATGCAGGGCCCACGACTTTTGCTTTTTTTGGACAAAACATGCAAAACATCAAGATTACCCATTACAATGAGAATCCAATCACGTCCTCTGTTTTTAAGTTTGCCTTGACCCTTCACCAAAACGACTTGGATACCGATGGAGATGGCACCCCAGACGCCTATGATTTAGAGAGCGATGGCGATGGATGCTCGGATGTTATAGAAGCGGGATTTTCGGATACTGATGCAGTACCAGACGGAATTTTGGGTGTCTCTCCAGTAACGGTCAATACCTTGGGTCAGGTGGCCTTTCTCGACGGATACACCCAACCCAGAGATGGTAATCTTTCTGGGGTTTATGACTTTCAAGAAGTTGGAACCCCCACCTTACCGGCAAACATAACCACCCAACCCCTTTCACAAAGTTTGTGTTTGGGAGGGACGGCCCATTTCGAGGTCCAATCCGACTTGGATGGTGCCGTTTTCCAATGGCAAACCCGCGATGGAACCCACTGGGTAGATTTGTCCGATAATGGGATTTATAGCGATACCCAAACCCAAAACCTAGCGGTTACTCCGGTCGATGACCTGCTCGACGGAAAGCAATACCGGGTATTGGTGGCCAAAGGGGACTACTTGTGCGATCCGGTTCCTTCCGACGCTGTTCTGCTACAAGTCGCACCTGCCAAGACGTTTAGCGTGAGTCCCGTGACCCTCACCATAAGTGAAACCGATTCCCCCACTTCCATCCAAATAACTTTGGACGAGGCACCTGCTTCCAATGTGGTACTAGATATTTCCAATCCAGACATTACAGAGGCCATAGTCTCTCCCACTCAGTTTATTTTTACTCCCGATAATTGGAATCTTCCACAAGCGGTCGACCTTTATCCTCAAGACGATGGTAGTTTGGATGGAGATCAAAGCTTATTTCCTGAGGTGTCTATTAACCGGGCGTTGACCCAAAACTGTTACACCCATGCCGAAGCCAAGACGGTGACCACTACGGTGGTAGATGGCAATCTTGTCGATTTCGAGATCGTGCTGTTAGACAACCTGACCGATGAAAATGGGGGACAAGCCTTTTTTACAGTAAAACTGCTTTCTAAGCCCACCGGTTTGGTAAATTTAGAATTGTCTTCAAACGATGCCACAGAGGGCGAATTGAGTCAGAATTTTGTTTTGTTCAATCCAGCCAATTGGAATCTTCCGCAGACCATTATCGTTACGGGACTTCCAGATCCGATTCCCTTCAAAGACGGCAATATCGCCTATCAAATTATCACGGGAAATGTGAGTTCTACCGATGTAAATTACAATGCCGTGGACGGCACCACCATCCCGGATATCGACCTAATTAATCAAGACAATTCCGGACCAGGGATTGCATTGAATGTGGTTGGCGGAGTAGCCGAAACCGATGAAAATGGGGCTTCTTTTACCGTGGAGTTTTACCTATTGTCCCAACCTTTTGGTGGAGCAGATGTCTCTTTTGCGCTGGCCATTTCTGGAGATACTGACGAAGCCACGCTTTCTGCAAACAGTATCACCATAATTAATGAAAACTGGAACAAGCCTTTTAACAATCAAATTACCGTTTCTGGTTTGGATGACACATTGTTGGATGGAGACATATTTTTGGTCCTCGAAACAGGCGATCCCAGTTCTGCCGATGCTGTCTACGACGCCCTCAGGGAGTTTGATGTGGCCGATTTAATTTTTAGAAATCTCGACAACGATAATCCCGGATATAGTGTAGGCCCCGTTTCCAATAATCTGACCGAATTTGAAAACCTTGCCCACTTTGATGTGGTCCTGGACATTCGACCCAACGGATCGGTCTATCTCGATGTAGCCTCCATAGACAGTGGAGAGGTTGCGGTAGAAAATGAATTTCGACAGCTTCATTTTACCCCCCTCAATTGGAATATTCCCCAAACGGTAATCGTCAAGGGGGTAGACGATTGGCTGGTGGATGGAGATCAGCTGACCCAAATTATTGTTTCGGTAGCCTCCAATACCCATCCAGATTTTTTATCAGAACCCCCACAGGCCGTCGATGTAATCAATGAGGACAATGACAACGCCGAAATAGTAATTACCCCTTTGGATTTACTCACTGGTGAAGACGGAGATCGAGGGAGGTTTTCGGTCGTACTCAGTGCCGTCCCTACTCACAATGTTCAAATTGTATGGGAGAGCACTAACACCTTGGAGGGTACGGTAAGTCCTATAATGACATTTACACCCGACCATTGGGATCTTCCCCAGATCATCACCGTTTATGGGGTGGACGATCTAATCCCTACAACCGATGGAGCCATTGAGTATCAAATTTTTGTTGCTTCAATTTCCAGTTTGGATCCCTTTTTCAATAGTATACTGCCAGCCGCAATTCCTCCTTTACAATTTACCAATCAGGACAATGACTTTGCCGGAGTCCACATTGAACTCATAGACGATGATTTCCAAACCGATGAGTATGGGGATTGGGTTCAGGTTGCTTTTTCACTGATTTCGAGACCGGCAGACGATGCCTCTGTGATCATTCCCCTGACGCTCCAGGGCAACGAGGATGAAATGGTTCTTTTGGAAACAGAAATCATCATTCAGAATGCCAACTGGAACAATCCGCTTTCCAATATCGTTACCCTCACTGGGGTGGACGATCTTTTACTAGACGGTGATCAGCCGGTCAGGTTGATTACGGGAGATCCACAGTCTGTGGATTTGATCTACGACGCACTCTCAGCCTCGGCAGTAGCAGACATCGACCTGGTCAACCTCGACAATGAGATTCCCGGAATTGTCCTGGGGGGGGAGGTGGAGCCCATTGGATCGACCAGCTCCGGAACGGTAACAGCTACCTACCAATTGACAAAACCCCTCAACGAGACTGGTGAAACCGCTATTGTAAAAATTAAATTAAACGCACCCACCACGACAGAGGTGTAC
>CAZGUB010000003.1:5567-5847 GCA_964528935.1 uncultured Flavobacteriaceae bacterium
ATCCCAGACCCCACCGAAGTTGGAATCGACAGGGTGAACCTTACTTTTACCCCAGAGAATTGGGATCAGGAGCAGGTCATTACCTTGATTGGAATGGACGATCTGCTGCTGGACGGCGACATGGCCATTAAGATCTATTTTTCTGTAGATCCCATCACCCAAGATGACAACTATTCACAAGCCCAGTTCGTTACTCTCAATCTAATCAATCAAGACAATGAAGCAGATGTTGATGAAGATGGACTTTTAATTCGTGTTATCGATATCGATAGACTGGGAT
>CAZGUB010000003.1:5857-25816 GCA_964528935.1 uncultured Flavobacteriaceae bacterium
GATGAAGATGGACTTTTTGGGGAACAAGACAATTGTGAGGAGGTCTACAACCCCGAACAAGAAGACTGGGACGGCGATGGAATTGGAGATTTGTGCGATCCCGATATCGACGGCGATGGGGTCGCCAATACTCAAGAGGATTTGGACAATACCAATCCTTACGACAACTGTGATTTTTTTGAGTCGAGTATTTCCCTACCCGTTACCCTGCCCATGGATTGCGATCACGACGGAATATACAGCGATGTAGATTTGGACGATGACAACGATGGCATTTTGGACATTCTCGAAACCGAAACCGATAATGATCGAGATGGAAAGGTCAACAGTGTGGATTTGGACAGCGATGGCGATGGCTGTTTTGATGTGGTTGAAGCAGGGTTCGAAGATCCCGATCAAGATGGAATACTGGGCAGCAGCCCTGTTGAGGTCGATGCCTTGGGGAGAGTCATCTCTGCCCAGGGCTATACCCCTCCCGATGACCGAGACAATTCGGGGAGTTTTGACTTTTTGGAGTTGCCACAAAACCCCACCATCACCCAACAACCACCCGCACTGGTGGTGCTTCTTAGAGATCAAGACGTACAACTGAATCTTGGAGTCGCACCAGAGGAACTCACCTTCGTCCAATGGCAAATTTTGGAGGATGAAAACCAGGGGGTTTGGAAAGACCTGGCTGAGTCCGATTCTTTTAAGGGGGTTCAGACCTCCCAGTTGCTTTTGATCAAACCACAAGACCATTGGATCGATTGGAAGTTTAGGGCGGCCATTGGTTCAATAGCCTATCCCTGTGGCCCATTGATCTACTCTGACGAAACCCAATTTGATCATCGCCCGCTGGAAATTCCCAACGCCTTCTCGCCCGACAGTGATGGGGTCAACGAAAAATGGATTATCGAAGGCTTGGGTAGATTCCCCAACCATCAGCTCACTATTTACTCTCGCTGGGAAGCCGTTATCCTCAAAGAGGCTCCCTACCAAAACGACTGGGGGGGAGAGCTCAGGGGATATTCTGACTCCCTCGGAGGGCAGGTGCCCGAAGGAACTTATTTTTATATTTTAGACTTAGGAAATGGTCAGCCTCCTCTAAAAGGTTTTATATATTTGAAAAGGTAAATGACTAAACTCCATTTCCTCTATGAAAAAATACGTTTGGACCGCTTTGTCATTCTTTTGGGCAGGGCTAATTTTTTACCTGAGCTTTGTCAAACCTACCGACTTAGAGGGGGTTCCATCTTTTGATCATCAAGACAAATTAGGGCATTTTATTTTTTATGCAGCCTTTGGATGGATGATGGCCAAATCACTGGCACAAGAAATTTCCGTGACCCGACCCATCGCCAAAGCTGCCTTATTGGCTTTTGCCTATGGAGGACTGGTAGAGTTGGGACAATTTTATTTTACCACAGATCGGGAGGGGAGTTTTTTGGATGCTTTGGCCAATGGCTTGGGCATTGTATCGACCGTAGGGTTGATCAAGACCTTTCCCAAATGGTTTTTATTTTATGTCAAAAATTAAGATGCAGCTAAAGTTTCACAAGGTTTTACTCAAAAAAAGGTTCCCTTTGGCCATTAGTAGGGGGGTCAGAGGAGATTCTTACAATTTGTTTGTATCCTATCAAAAAGGGCCTAATACCGGCTGGGGCGAGGGCGCTCCCGGAAAAAACGAAAGGGCCGAAACAGTAGAAGAAATGCAAGCACAACTCACCGCTTTCTTGGAACAGGACCTGTCCTCCCAGACCACCGAATCCCTCAACCAAAAGGCCAAGGAAATGGGGATTGCTCCTTGTGCTTATGCAGCTTTCGACATTGCCCTGTGGGACTGGAAAGCCAAGAATGCGAAAAAACCCCTACACCAATGGCTCCAAATTCCGCCACCTTCTGTCCCCACCTCTCTTACTTTGGGAATCATTCCACCCGAGCAGGTAAAAGAGCGAATCGCACTCCTTTTGGAAAACACCAGCGCCAAAGCGCTTAAGGTAAAACTAGGCGCTCCAGAAGGAATTGATGCCGACCAACAAATGTTTGCAAAAGTACTGGAGCACACCCAAAACCTAAATCTTAAAATCCGCGTCGATGCCAATGGCGGATGGAACACCAAAGACGCCCTATTCATGATGAAATGGCTGGCCGACCGAGGGGTAGATTATATCGAACAACCCCTAGAAGAAGGCCAAGAATCAGAGCTAAAATACCTCTACCCCAACCGTCCGCTGCCCATCTATATCGACGAATCTTGTCGCTATGCCGAAGATGTTGCCAAATGGTCAGATCACATCGATGGCGTAAACATGAAGCTGATGAAATGCGGTGGAATTACCGAAGCCCTTCAAATCATCAAAAACGCAAAAAAATACCGACTCAAAACCATGATTGGCTGCATGAGTGAATCTTCCGTCTCCATTGCGGCCGGGGCCGCCCTGTCTGGAGGCATCGACCATGTGGACTTGGATTCCCACTACAACCTCTCGCCCGATCCCTCTACTGGAGTGCAACTTGTAGATGGAGTTACTACTCCAGATTTTGTTCCCGGACACGGCGGGCTGCTCAAACCAGAATACCATGCTTAAACCCGATCAAAAAATAGCCCTCTATATGGAAGGCTTCCTTCATAGTGATTACGGAAAAATGGGACTGGGCGTCCTTCGATACTCCGAAAACCCGATAGTGGCCATCGTAGACACAGAACATGCCGGCAGCCATCTGAGGGATCATCACGCCATTGAACGGGACGTTCCCATTGTCGCGCATCTGGAAGAGGCCATCGCACTAGGAGCCGAGGTTTTGATTCTGGGAATCGCCACCTCGGGAGGCAAAATACCTCTTGGCTGGTTTCCCCTGATCCAAGCGGCCTTGGATAGAGGCTTGTCCATCATCAACGGACTGCACGACACCCTCAACGATCGATTCAAAGACAAATTACAAAACCCCAACCAGTGGATTTGGGATGTGAGAATGCCTCAGTTTATACCCCCAATTGCCTCTGGTCTTGCAGCCTCGCTGAACAACAAACGGCTCTTGCTGATCGGCACGGATATGGCATGCGGAAAAATGACCACCGGATTGGAAATATATCGTTGGGTAAAACAACAAAACATCGATGCCGCTTTTATTGCCACCGGTCAGATAGGAATTACCCTTACCGGCAGTGGCATCCCCCTCGATGCCCTCAAAGTCGATCACGCCTGTGGTGCGGTAGAACATATGGTTATGAACCATCAAAACCATCCCTTTGTGGTCATCGAGGGGCAAGGCTCTTTGTTACACCCCGGCAGCACCGCTACCTTGCCCCTCATGCGGGGTAGCTGTCCCACCCATCTGATTTTGTGTCATCGAGCAGAAAAGACCCACCTTCGAAGTCCGGAATCCATTAAAATACCCCCACTACAAGATTTCATTGCTCTCAATGAGGCACTGGCCTCTGTGGTCGGAACCTATGGATCGCCCAAAGTAATGGGGGTCGCCTTAAATACCGTAAATCTCACTGAGAAAGAAGCCTTGGATCAAATCGCCCTTCTGGAAAAGGAATTGCAACTCCCTGTGAGCGACGTGATTCGTTTTGGCGTGGACAAATTGGTCAAAGATTGGGTTTGATCATTTGCAGTGATAATCTGCAGCACGGGTAGCGATCTGATTGTCCGGTTTTACATTTACCTTGTAACCCAAAGAGTTGGCCCAACCCTTAGTGGCCGATATCAACTTGCTGGATTTGTAATTTTCATCGCTATTGTAGTCCATGTCGATTTCTATTTTTACGCTAACCTGTCGGGTGAGCCACTCCGCCACGTCTATGCTCATTTCGGCCTCCTTCCACAAGCGTTTCCACATGTCCGAAATCAAAACTTCTGTTTTTTTGCTCAGGATATAGTGAACCCCCCTGCTGCCAAACCGGTAGGCGATTACGGTTGCATATTTGGTGCATTTGGCGATATTTTGAGAATCAGAACCAATATGAATCTGAACATTGGGGTGTATTTTTAGAATATGGATTGTGTGTTCTACTGGATCTACTCGATGACCGTGGATGTCTTTGAAAAGTCTCATAATTATTCCCTAAGATAGCGAAGCATTCTAAAAAAATGGTTTTATTTTTGGCAAAGCCTATGTTTTACGAATCCGTTTTTAATTTTTTCAATACTGGGATTTTGATCTTTTGGGGGTGGCTCCTATTTTTCCCCAATAAACAATTTACTCAAAAAATCATTGCCTACCCATGGGTGCCATTGGTCATTGCTTTAGGCTATGTGTATTTTTTATCCGTCCAATCCGAAGTTTTTTCCGCCGATTTTTCCTCCTTAGAAAGTTTAACCCAAATGTTCCAAAACGCCAACCCTCAGGGGGTGGCCGCAGGATGGTTGCACTATCTGGCTTTTGATTTTTGGGTAGGATGTTGGATGCTCAAAAACAGCCAAGAAAAAGGCGTAAAACACAGGTGGATGATCCTGCCATTGTTGGCCACTTTTATGCTGGGCCCCGTGGGTGTTTTGCTTTACAGTCTGTTACTGTGGTTTCAAAAAAAACTGATCTATAAGCACTCATGACTTCTTCTTTCTTATACATATCACTTGCATTGGCCGTTGGTACGGGAGCTTTGGGGGGGTACATAGCCGAAAAAAAGGGAAAAACCCAACGTTTTGGATTTGTAATCGGTTTTCTCTTTGGCTTGATCGGTGTTGCCGGTCTACTAATGCTCAAGAATTCCCGGCCAAAAGACGAAGAAACCATCAACGGCTCAAAAGAATAATCCCCACAAGAGACTTCCCAATCGCGCACCCACCCCCAAAAAAAGGGGGTACAACACGAAAAGCCACAACATGTCTTTGAGTTTCAGGGGCTGACCATTGCCCCAGCCGTCCAAAAAAGCATACCATGTTTTTAGTCCCCATAGTACCGCAAGATAATTGGCAAGGATGGCAACAACCAATACCGAGAGTCCCATCATATAAAATCGAATCCATTCCATAAATTCTGTTATTTTGCAGACTTAATGTAATAAAATGCTCAGAAAGCTGCTAAAAATTTTACTGATTATACTCTCCCTACTCTGTTTTTATGTGGTGTACCTGATGTATTCGAACCTCTCTTTTATCGACACCCCCTATCTCTACGGGGGCATCGCACTTTTATTGGCGGGAATTTTCTGGCCCTCCAAAAAGTAACGCTTATTCTTTGACCAAAATGTAGGTGGCCCGCACCCCGGTTGCCAGATTCCACTGATTGGCAGCGGTCATGTTTCCGTTTTCGTCATAGACCCTTACTTCGGCCGTATTGGGGCCTGAAGTCCCTTGATTGAGGGCGATAAAATCAATTTTGTTAAATCCGGGAACGAGATCGATGTTCAACCCAACAAACCGCTCAACCAGTAAGACGTTGGGTTGAACCACCTTGTCATTGTGCAGAATTCTTACTCGGTCGCCATCGGGATATTCGTGATCCCTGAAAATGATACGGGCCACCTTTCCCCCGATGCGATAGTCGCCCATATATTGGTTAGTTCTGTACTTATTGGGATCTTTTCCGGCTTCTACCCCTTTGCCTTTTAGCTTGGAGAGATAAATTTCGCCCGGGTCGAGAAATTTTTCACGATTTTCCATGTCAATAGGATTGGCCGAATCGTCCAATTCAGGGTCGCTTATGTCCAAGGGTTTTTTCAAAAAATCTCGCTTTAGGTAAGGGCTCTCTTCGGCTGGGGGAGAAAAGAGCGAGGGATTGTCTTGGCGGTCATTGGAGGGAAAGTCAAATGTGGGATTGTTGTTTTCGACTTGTGCTAAAACCTTTGGGCCGGAGCAAAACAAAGCCAAGCCCAAGCAGAACATCATACTTCGGGAAAATAGCCCTCGGCACAAAGGACACAAAAAATGGTATGGGGAACTGATCTCCATCCAATAGCAATTTTCTTATGCAAAGCTATTCAAAACCATGAAAATGGTAGGATTGTTTAACATTATTTTATCAGCATTGCAGGATAATGACTACATTAGGGACTAAATTTTAGGATATGGAACTTTTAGGAATAGACTGGGCAATCATCATTAGCTTTTTTTCGATATCCCTCTTTATCGGGATATGGGTTTCCAAAAGAGCGGGATCTTCCAGCAACGAATTTTTTCTCTCCGGGAGAAATATGCCTTGGTGGCTGTTGGGGGTCTCCATGGTGGCGACAACTTTTTCTACCGACACCCCAAATTTGGTCACCGACATTGTCCGAAACAATGGCGTTTCCGGAAACTGGGTTTGGTGGGCTTTTCTGATCACAGGCTTGCTCACGGTTTTTGTCTATGCCAGGCTTTGGCGAAAATCCAACGTCAAAACAGATATAGAATTTTACGAATTTCGGTATGGTGGCCCACCCGCCGGATTTTTAAGAAAATTTAGAGCCCTTTACTTGGGGATCCTCTTCAACGTGATTACCATGTCTTCCGTGACTTTGGCAGCCATCAAAATCGGGGGCATTATGTTGGGGTTGGAGCCTTGGCAAACCGTAATCAGTGCTGGTTTGGTCACCGTGGCGTTCAGTACGTTGGGAGGTTTTAGGGGGGTACTCTACACCGATCTGCTCCTTTTTGTGGTGGCGATGGCAGGGTCGATCGGTGCGGCTTATTATCTGGTCAACCTGCCCGAGGTGGGCGGCATGACGGCCCTTTTAAGTCACGAAAATGTAAGTGAAAAATTGTCCATCCTACCCGACTTTAGCAACGCCGATGCCCTGATTACCTTGCTGATTATTCCTCTGGCCGTGCAGTGGTGGAGTTCTTGGTATCCCGGAGCCGAACCTGGTGGTGGCGGATACATTGCCCAACGGATGCTTGCTTCCAAGGACGAAAACCACGCCATAGGTGCCACCTTCTTTTTCAACATCATGCACTATGCCTTGCGCCCTTGGCCCTGGATTTTGGTGGCTTTGGCCTCTTTGGTAGTGTTCCCCGACTTGGCCAGCATCAAAGAAGCTTTTCCCAACATCGCCGACGACAAGCTGGGGCACGATTTGGCCTACTCTGCCATGCTGGTCAAGCTTCCTGCTGGATTGATCGGTTTGGTCTTGGCCTCGCTTATCGCCGCTTACATGAGTACCATTTCTACCCAGCTCAACTGGGGATCCTCTTATTTGGTCTACGATTTTTACCAAAATCAGATCAACCCCAACGCCTCCGAAAAGCGGTTGGTGGCAGTGGGTAGGCTTTGTACCGTAGGACTAATGGTCTTTAGTGCAGCCTTGGCCTTGCTCTTGCAAAATGCCCTACAAATATTCGATATACTGCTCACCTTTGGAGCCGGAACAGGACTAATTTTTATCCTCCGATGGTTCTGGTGGCGCATCAATGCTTGGAGTGAAATCTCTGCCATGTTCGTGTCCGGGATTTTGTCTATTTTACTCAAAACCACGCCCTTGGGTGACCTCCTTTTTGCAGCAGAAACCGGCTTTTTACCCTCTTGGTCAGAATATCTTTTTGTTGTGATAGTCACCTCGGCCATCTGGATTACTGTGACCTATATGACCCCCGCCGAGGATCCTGCCGTATTGCGTGCCTTTTATCAAAAAATACAACCAGGCGGACCTGGATGGAAAAAAGTGGTAGATGAGGCAAAAGCCGAAAAAATTGACTTGGTTCAGGACGGCAAAGGCTGGAGTGTACCCTCGGGAATCACCGCCATGTTGCTGGGGTGTGGAATGATCTACGGTGCCATGTTTGCCACAGGATACTGGATTTACGGTCAAACTACTCGCGCGGCAATCATTACCCTGATTGCAATCTTCTTTGGGGCATTGCTGGTTCGAACTTGGAAAAAAGTAAGGGTAAAAGTACTGTAGTGCTACCCTAAAATGGCTCCAGCGATGGTTGCCGACATCAAAGACACCAAGGTTCCGGCGATCATCGCTTTGAGACCCAGCTCGCTGAGGTTTTTGCGCTGTCCCGGAGCGATGATTCCGATCCCTCCCAGCTGGATGCCTATGGAGGCAAAATTGGCAAACCCACATAGCATATAGGTCGCCATGATGACGGATTTTTGGTAGGCAAAATGCAAATGGTTGTTTACCTCTTTAAGATTTACCAGTTGGGCATAGCCCACAAACTCGCTGGCCACAATTTTTATCCCTAGCAGCTGCCCCATTAGGGCAATATCTTCTGCTGCTACGCCAATGATCCACATCAGTGGTGCTAGGGCATGACCCAAAACAAATTCCATTGAAAGGCCGTCGTAGGAGGTGTGAAGGGACACCCATTCGTTGAGTCTTGTGGCTTCACCGGCCGATGAAAAGAGGGCGTTTAGCATGGCGATCAAAGCCATAAAAACCAAGAGCATGGCCCCCACGTTTATAGCCATTTTTACGCCGTCGGTGGTTCCTTTGGAGATGGCGTTGAGCAAATTACTACCCATGGGTTGAGAGGGAAGGTCTACCTCTTGGGGGATGCTGTCTTTTTGTGGAAACATCACCTTGGCGATGGCCACGGCTCCCGGTGCGGCCATGACAGAGGCAGCCAGCAAATTTTTGGCAAAAGCCAGCCGCTGGATGGGATCGTCTCCACCGAGAAAACCAATGTAGGCTCCCATGACGCTTCCAGCTACTGTGGCCATACCGCCTACCATAACTAAAAACAATTCCGAACGGCTCATTTTTTCCAAATAGGCTTTGATCAGCAAAGGGGCTTCGGTTTGACCCAAAAAAATATTGCCTGCCACTGCTAAACTTTCTGCTCCCGAAATGCCCAGAAGTTTGCGCAAACTCCAAGCCAAGACCTGAACCACCCGCTGGACGATACCAAAGTTATACAGCACAGAGGTTAGTGCAGAAAAGAAAATGATGATGGGCAGTGCTTGAAAAACAAAAACAAAACCATAGCGATCCACATCGGCAAAATCCCCCAGCAACATCTCGGTGCCCGCATGGGTGTATTCCAATATGTTGACAAAAAAACGACTGATGTACTCAAAAAATCCTTTGATCCATGTGATTTTGATCACTCCCAACGCAATGACAACTTGCGCCAACAAGCCCAATCCCACCACTTTCCAAGATATGTTTTTTCGGTTGTTGCTAAAGGCATAGGCGATCAATAGCAATACCAACATCCCAATCAGCCCCCTGCCGAGAGAGGTCAGGCTCATGCCTTGATGTGGGATCATTTCTAGGATCATAACAAGAAATTAAAAAGGTCAAATCCCTGATGGCACCCCATAGAACAAAAATGTTTTTCAAAATCCGGAGCCGGGGGACAAGGGATCACTCCTATCGATTTAGATCATAAATATCGGTTTTATTTCGATATCATTTCTAAAATCATGTCTCGTGTGGTCATCAATTTGATTTTGTGAACGGCGTCTTTAAAGTCGCCATTGGATAGTCGTTTTTCCAAATCTTCTAACAATTCTTTTGCTCTAGTATTTTCGTCCATAAGCGTAACCTTTAAAAAGTCATTGGGACTTCGACTACCAGCACTTTAGAGTGAGCTTTGGCCGAGAGGTCAAACTTTTTGGTCTCCCAAACCCCAAGGGCATCGCGCTTTTTGAGCAGCTGGTCGGCAACAGTAATGCTGCCTTCAATCACAAAAACATATACGCCATTTCCGTCTTTTTTTATGGTGTAGGCCGTAGAGGTCTCTTGGTCAAAAGCACCTATATGGAACCAAGCGTCTTGGTGGATCCACATGCCCTCGTCTTCGGGAAATGGAGACAAAACCTGGTAAAGGGCATTGTTTTTCTTCAGCTCTTTGACCGACTTTTGATCATATCTAGGGGTTACGTTTTGATATTTGGGCATCACCCAAAGCTGTAGCAAATTGATTGCTTTATCTTTGTTTTTGTTGTATTCACTGTGATATACTCCGGTTCCAGCACTCATCACTTGGATTTCCCCTTCGTGAATGTGGCCGATATTGCCCATACTGTCCTTGTGTTCCAAGTCGCCCTCCAGCGGAATGGTAATGATTTCCATATTGTCGTGGGGGTGTGTTCCAAATCCCATACCCGGGGCGATGGTATCGTCGTTTAGCACCCGAAGTGCGCCAAAATTCATCCGTTGAGGATCGTAATATTGGGCAAAACTAAAAGAATGGTTAGCGGTGAGCCAGCCGTGTTGGGCGTGACCTCGGGTCTCGGCGGCATGATAAACGGTTTTCATGACAGTAGTATTTACAACATTTGTATGTACAAATATAATTTATTCTTTTGTTTTTTTAGGGTTACGTTGAATTTTATTTAAAGCATCTAATAACTTGGATTTTGCCTCTAAATAGGTGGTAAGGGTTTTTACCTTTTCTTCGATTTCCTTTTTTTCGCGCTGTTTTGCTCTTTCTTCTGCCAGGGTTGTTTGAATTTCTTTGTAAGTGGAAAAAGCAAAGCCCATCACGATGGCAATGGCAATCGCTATGGCCAGAATTTCTTCGGTATCGCTCAGGTTTAACATCACTTCTATTATAGATCTAAATTAATAATTTCAAGTTATCTTTGCGCTTTGAAAAAGACCTGTGTAGGATGAAGTTCTATAAAAAATCTACCTTTTTTCTAGTTTTTATTTATTGTTCGTACTGGGGAATCCCCTGGTTAAAGGCGCAAGACAGTCTTCAGCAAAAAATTGCCCTCAAAGAGATCACCTTGGACGCAGCCAGAATTAAGTCTCCCAAACGCATTCTCCCTTTTTCGGTCACCCATCTTAGCTTTCCTGCCGCTCAGTTGGCCCTTCCCCAGAATTCTTTGCAGGACTACCTGACTTTCGTTCCCGGTTTGTACGCCCAAAACACCCAAAATTTTGCTCAAGACCTTCGTTTGTCGATTCGAGGTTTTGGTGCCCGCTCGGGTTTTGGGATTCGTGGCATACAACTTATCGTTGACGGCATTCCAGAGACCACCCCCGATGGACAGGGACAGTTGGACAACCTTCCTTTGGGGTTGATCAGCTCGCTTACGGTATTGCGTGGACCATCCGCAACCTTCTATGGTAATGCTTCGGGAGGGGTTATAAAGCTCAACACTCTTGATGATTTTGAAGACAATTTTGTCTCGCTTCGTGCACAAGGCGGGAGCTTTGATGCCCAAAACTGGTCCGCCACAGTAGGATTGAAAAATGAAAAAACCAAGGTTGTCTTGTACCAAAATCTGACACAATCCCAAGGGTATCGCAATCACAGTCAATTCAAACAACAGGTATTTAATGCCCGGTTGTGGCACGAATTTTCGCCTTCGGCACAGCTTCGCTGGCAGTTCAACTACACCCACAGTCCATATGCCTATGATGCAGGAGGGATTAATTTAGAAAGTGTTGGAGCTGATAGAACCCAAGCCAGACTTCAAAATGAAAGTTTTAATACCTACGAAAGCATTGATCATTTAAAAACGGGACTGCAATGGGAAAACCAAATCAACGGCCGACTGCGGTGGGATGCCTATGCATTTTTTGCCCATCGAGATTTTGTTGGGCGACTGCCATATGAGTTTGGTGGTTATGTGGACCTAAAAAGGAATTACTTCGGCATGGGAACGGACTGGGAATATCTGTTGCAAGACCGTCATCGTCTTCAGTTGCGATTTTCCATTGCTGACCAGAACGACCGTCGTCAGCGTTTCAAAAATTTGGGGGGAGCAGCTGGAGATCAGACCTTGGACCAGGATGAACTTTTTTTCAATAGCTCGGTGAGTGTCCTTGACGAATTCAAATGGCGATTTGGTTTGCTTCGCACAGGATTGCGTTTTGATCACCAACGCTTGCGTACCCAGCTGGCAGTGGATAAAATTCGACTCAACAGCCTCAACCCTAGCATTGGATTTACCTATACGGATTGGGGCGATCATGTGGTGTTTATTTCTTATTCCAGTAGTTTTGAAACTCCCACCCTGAGCGAGCTTTCGGCGAATCCCAGTGGAGGGCCTGGATTTAATCCTGATTTATCTTATTCAAAGGCTAATAATTTTGAGATAGGATGGAGGTTTACATCGGTTCAAAATTTCCTAGAAGCTACTTTATTTCATATTAATACCAACAACGAGATCATTACATACGAAATCGAAGCTTTTCCGGGTAGAGATTTTTACAGAAATGCTGGAAAAACTAGCCGCTTGGGCATTGAACTTTTTTGGGAGCATCAAAAAGGTTCATGGACCAGAAATTTAGTATATACCTTTAGCGATTTTAGGTTTACAGACTACAGATTGTCTGATGATAATTTATCGGGAAATATTTTGCCCGGAATTCCCACACACAATATTAGCTCCTCATTAAAATACTCCTCAATGTTTGGCTGGGAAGTCATATTTCAATCCCAGTTTTCAGGATCACTTTACGCAGATGATCTCAATCAAACTAAAGTTGGAAGCTATTTGATTAGTAATTTACGTTTTTCTAAATCTTTAAGTAGGTTAGATTTATTTGCAGGAATAAATAATTTATTTAATGTTGATTATTTTGATAATATAAGGATAAATGCATTTGGTAAAAGATTTTATGAGCCAGCTGCAAAGAGAAACTACTATTTTGGAATCAATATTGATATTTGAGAGTATACTTATTAGATCGAAGAAAATAAAACTTTAGAGATTTATATGAATTTTTTAAACAATTCAAGAGTTTGGCATGATGTTTGTTAATAAACTAGAGCTTAAATATTTTACATTAATTAATTAAATTTTTATCAAATGAAAAAAAGTTTTTTAGGTCTCTTGGTTGCGGCTCTAACTGTTGTTGGATGTCAAAACTATGACGATCAATTTGACGACTTAAACCAAAAAATTGCTGCTCTAAGTGGAGAAATTTCTTCATTAAGTGGCGTTTCTGCTGCAGTAGCAGATCTCGCTACCAAAGTTGCTAACTTAGAATCAGCTACTGCTGGTGATTTAGCTGACGTTCTTGCTGAAGTAGCAGGACTACAAGCTTCTTTAGCTGCTTTAGAAGCTGTTGGAGAAGAAGTCGATAACCTTAATCAAGAGGTTGACGACATTATTGCTGCTCTTAATGAACTATTGGAGCAAGCTTCAATAATCCAACAAGACATCGTGATTACTTCTACCGCTCAACTTGAGTATGTAGAGAACTTGATGGGCCTTGATGCTGCTGCTGATAATACATTTGTAGCTGATGAGTCTCGTGAGTACATTGTATCTGGAAACATTACAGTTGACGCTGAATTTGTTGAGGATGCCGCTATTGCAACTAGATTAAATAACGTTCTTGCACGAATTGCTTCTGTAATCACTCCAGATGACGGAACAGGTGTTAGTTTAGATTCTGGTTCTTCTGCCACAGCTGGAGCAGCTATAGTAATGACTAGCATGGCTTTTGTTCAAGGTGCTGTTTCACTTGAAGGCGCAAATGCTATTGATGCATCAGCCCTTGCAGCCCTTACTGCTACACTTACTTTAGATCAAGGTGGGGCAATTGCTTTTCCTGCTCTAAACCAAGTAGGAAATGTTAGAATAACTGCTACCACTACAATTACTTCTATAGATTTTAGTACTGTATCTACCGGAGGAGTCATTGAAACTGCTGATGGTGTGCTAAATAATGCTGCATTAGCTGGCTCTGTTAACCTGGGTAAACTTGATTTGCCAGCTTCTGTTAATCTTGCTAATGCAACTTCTATCATTGCTGGTGGAGCTCCTAACGGAGTTACGATTTCCGCACCTCTTGCTACATCAATTCAACTTGTTGATACTACTCCTTTTGCAGTTACCGGTGCAATATCTGTTACTGCTGGAGGTGATGTAACTATTAATGCTAAATCAATTTCCACTTCGTTAACCATCGACGCTGGAGGGGCAATAGCATTAAACGATCTTACATCTGTTTCTTCAGAAACTACTTTGATAGCTTCAACAACTATTCATTTGAATAAATTAGCTTCTAATACTGGTACTATTACTGCACATGGAACTGAATTCCACGCTCCTGCATTAGCTACCAATAGTACTGCACTAACCGTTACTGCTACTGCTGTAGATCTATCAGCCCTTGCAACTAATAATGCAAGCATTACAATAAATACCGCACTAGCAATAGATCTTGCTGCGCTAACAAGTAATACTGCTGTAATTACCGCGCCTGCTGCAACAACTTTCTCTGCAGCCAAACTTTCAGCAACAGGAACTAACACAATTGATGTTAAAGATGGAGCAGATATTACAGTTCTTAATTTGACTGCTACCAATACACTTGCAGATTTTGCTGGACTTAGTGTGCTTACGCTCCTTGAGCAGTCAGACACGATAGATTTCTCAGAAGCAGTATCTATGACTACTCTTGAATTCACTGGTAAAAAAGTATCTCCTGTAACTCAGGGAGGCCAAACAAATGACCTTACTATTACATCTGCTAACGTATCATTGGAAACTTTAGTTATTGATGGTGTTGTAAGAACCGCTACTCTTACCGGTACAACTCTTGAGTCTTTCTCAACTCTCGCTGGAAGTACAATTATCAATGTTGAATTAGTAAATAATGCTTCATTAGAAACTATTGCACTCGCTCACGACAGACTTGATGGAGAAAATGCCTTGGCTATTATTGTAACTAATAATGATAAGGTTGAAGCACTAGATATGAGCACTGTCAACAAAGTCAAAACTATTAGCGTAACAGGAAATGGTTCTTTAACTACTATTACATTACCAGGATATGATCCTTTTGTAGAGCCTACAGCTAATATTAGTATGACTATATCAGGTAATAACTTGTCTGGTAGATTTAATGCTGCTACTGCAGGTACAGATACAACGCCATATCTGCCTGCCTCTATTGAAAGCGCTTTCCTTTGTGATGCTATAGATTTCTTGGAATACTATATCGATGCTGCCACTACTGGAACTGTTACTTTCGATATTGACCTAGATGAAGTGGATTTGTATACTCAAGAGCAAAATGCTGATGGTGATTTAGTACAAACTGACGCAGATGCACCAGATAAACTAAGTGTCTTGCTAACTGCTAATGCTGGTGTTATGACAGCAGGTGGTCAAACTGCAACTGGAAGCATTGATGCTGCTGCTGAATTTGCACTAGTTGATTGTGAATAATTAAATCTATTTTTCTGATTTAAATAAAAACCTCCCTTCTTTTGGGAGGTTTTTTTATATCAAAAAAGAAAATAAAAGAAACATTAATGAAATCGATTGAATAATGATAACAATCAAAGAATGCGAGTACCCTTTTTTAACAAGTAGGTGGTGTAGGTGATTTTGGTCGGGACTAAATGGCGACTTTTTGTTGCGGATTCGGATAATAAACACCCTCAATAAATCCACTAGAGGATATATGATCAAACTTATAGTAAAGAGAGGTTTATTGATCAAGTAAATTGGTTTCAGAATATATTCTGATCCCAACACATAAAACAGATATGCTGCAATTAAGGTTCCCAAGAAAAGAGAACCCGCATCTCCTAAAAACACTTTATAGTCTTTTTTGTAATTAAAATAATACAAGGGCAACATTGCGAAAATGCAAATCATTCCAAGCAAGTAAATGGGAGTGGGTTGAAGTGAAAAAAACTCGACCAGTAATATTAATTTGATAGTCTCTGTTATGGCCAATCCGTCGATCCCATCCATAAAATTGATAGCATTCACAATTACCAAAAACACAAAAATTGTAAAAAGTTGGGCGGCTAATCGGGGGATCTCTTCTAATCCCATGACACCATGAAAATGGTCAATAATAAACCCTTGATCTATTAGAATTTTGGCAACAATTATCTGAAGAAAGAACTTGAGTTTAAAGTTTGCATTATAAAAATCGTCATATACACCTACTACAAACATTATTCCAAGGGGTATGAGCATTGAATAATCATAAATTTGAATACTACAAAAATAAAAGTAGGTTGAGAAAAAAAAGAGGGTCAAAAACACCGCAATTCCTCCTGTTTTAGTTGCTTTAGTTTGGTGAACTGATCTAAAGTTAATGGCATCAAATTTTTGAAGCTTAATAAACCATTTATGTATTAGTAGTCCCAGTAAAAGGCTTGTAAGAATCACAAACAAGAATTGTATTCCAGTCATATTTCGATAAAAAATTTTACCAATATTATTTATATATTGCAATTTAATAAAGAAATGAGCAAGAATGTCTAAATCCGTCCCTAACAGCACTAAATTAGATTTCTCAAATTTTATTGCCTCAATATTTATAATAGCTTTTCTTTGTGTTGGATTTATTCCAAACTGGGAGGCAGTAGATAAAATTGCTCCACAATGGCTCTATCTTAGCATTCTGAATTTTTTTTGTGGTATATTTCTTTATTCAAATCGTAAAAATTTTCAGGAGCCCTTTGTTGCCGTGTTAACATCGGCCATGAGCTGGTGCTATATGGGTTTTGTATTTTGGGCGGGGTTATCCTATTTCTATGCCATCAACTCCACCGAGGTCTTAGTTAATCTGGTTCGGCATTTCAATACCCTTTTTATGTTTTTGCACTTGGGGCTTTTGATCTATAAAATCAAAGATAAAAACCGTTTGCTTTCCTTGGCCATCATGGCTATTCTCTCAATTGAAGTTTATGCAGTTTTGGAGCAAGCATTAGAACTAATTAAAAATGACCTTCCTTTAAAGGGAGGAAACTTGAAAGGGGTAACTGCTAATCGAAATATTACTGCTTTTTCCATCGCTATTAAATTACCTTACGTACTGTATTTAATCATAAAAACCAATAGACTTTGGTTTAAAATCTTTAATGCACTACTTATAATGTTGAGCATATTCTGCTTATTAATGATTCAGAGTAGGGCATCCTATCTGGCTTCTGCCCTGATTGGCATCTTACTTTTGGCATGGACTTTAAGAAACTTCCTTAAAACTCGAAAAGTCCAAGACTTAAAACCAAATCTTTTTTACATCATTCCCTTTTTTTTAGCCTTAATACTTAATCAGGCTTTTACCGCCGATAAAGGAGCTGATGCTCTTTCTCGGGCGGCGACCATTACTTTAAATACCGATAATAACTCGATCAACCAAAGATTACGTTATTACGAAGACGTATTGACTCATTTCACCAATCATCCTATACTGGGTGTGGGTATAGGCAACTGGAAGCTTTCCTCTATCCACTACGACCGCGAAGATATAAGTGGCTATGTAGTGCCCTATCACGCCCACAGTGATTTTATCCAGTTAGGGGCTGAACTGGGAATTTTGGGATTTTTACTCTATTTAGGGGTTTTTTTATTAGGAGCCTATTTTGCTTTTGTACTTTTATTTCGTTCGGATCTGGATCACGATAGCCAGTGGTTTGTCTTTTTACTTGTCACTGCTTTGGGGGTCTATTTTATTGATGCAAACTTGAATTTTCCCATCGCTAGGCCTCAGGTGTTGGCCCCTTGGGCACTGACTATGGCCCTGCTGTCCCACTACTATTATAAAGCCCGACCTAAAAAGTTAACGGCCAAAGCTACCAAAGCTTTCACTTTCTTTCCCCTGTTGGCCATAATATTGATGATTCCCTCTATTAGTATTACCTATACCACCTACCAATCACTAAAAGGACAACTTTTTTTATTAAGAGATTTTAATAACAATCAGTACACAGTAACTATGGATAAAATAGATCATATTACTCCTGATATGCCTAACATTACTGTTACTACAATACCTATGAAATCTATTAAGGCTCGTTATTATTTCAATGCTCAAAAATATGAGAAGGCTTTAGAACTTTTAGATGAAGGGATTTCGGCAAACCCTTATTTATTTTACAGTGAAAATCTTAAAGCACAGATTTTTCTAAAACAATCAAAAATAGATAGTGCATTTGTAAATGCTAAAAAGGCCTTTTATGGTTTGCCAAAAAATGCTTTACATGCCTCGGTTTATGCACAAATTCTTCAAATAATAAGAGATTCTGAGGAAACATTAAAAGTGTTTGAGGTAATTAATGCCAATTCAGGGGCTACAATATGGAAAAACTTTTTGATCGTGCTCTCACAAATATATCCTTCCGGTCATCCGGATTTGATCAAACATACTTCCAAGGCGGTAGAATTTTTTCCTAACAATAAGGAGCTTTTTTCCCTTAAAAAATTGGCGGTGGTGGGACAAGAAAAAATCAATGAGGCCAGTACCATCTCCAAAGCTGGTCTGGACTTCTTCAACCAGCGCTTGTATACAGAGGCCGCTCTTGAGTTTGAAAAAGCCTTGCAGGTGGACTCCCTAGAGTATGCTCACTTTGAAAATGCGGCCAGTGCTTTTTATATGGCCGGTGATTACGGTAAAGCCTTGATTTATTCCGACAAGGTTATAAACCAGCTCAACCCAAAAACCGGTAAGTCAGAATACATTAATGCCTTGACCCACTTGAACATTGGCGGTGCTAAAAGGGCATGCGAACTTTTACAGCAAGCCATTAATTTTGGTTATTCGCAGGCTCAGTCGACCTTCGACCAGCGGTGTAATTAATGATATATAATCCCTCTCCTATGCTATACTGAGCCTGTTTTGGACTTATTACAGGCTTTAAATTTTCAATATTTTTATTTTAATTATTTTTTTCTCTTTAAAATTTTACTTTGTTTTAGAATAAAAAACACTTTTAACTAATTGATTTTTAGTTAGTTATTATTTTTAATGACTCATCTTGTTTTTTTGAATAAAACCAAATACTAAAAAAACTCGATAAATAGTTTTGTTATTTATTTATAAACAAGTACTTTTGGTACTCGTTAATGCTTGAAATTCATTTGATAAAGAATTAATCCCCTTAATTAATTGTTTTAACCCTCAAATTTTTAAGGGGTTTTTTAATCATTCAGAATAATGGAAAAAAAGTGGTTTGTTGTTTATACCAGGCCCCAGCAGGAACTAAAAGTAGCCGAGCAGCTCTCTAGATTGGGAATCATTAACTACTGCCCAACCATTACCCTTTTAAAACAGTATTCTGATAGAAAGAAAAAAGTGATTAAACCCCTTCTCTCTTCCTATGTAATGGTCCAGTTGGAGGAAAAAGAGCGCAATAGCGTTTTTTCATGTAGTGGAATCGTTCGTTTTCTGTTTTTCCTTGGAAAACCGGCAATTGTTCCTTCCTCTGAGATTAATTCAATGCAGGATTACCTCAGTGGAGTATATAACGATATAAAAGTAACTACCTTATCTGTGGGTGATTCCCATACGATTACAGAGGGTCCTTTTTCAGGGGTTTCGGGAAGGGTAGTTCAGTCAGATAATACAAAAGTTAAATTAGAGCTCGCCTCTTTAGGGGTCAGTATCACCCTCAAAAAACAGGCGGCTTAAAGATTTAATTTTCAATGAAAAAAATCACTTTGCCCAAATGGGACAGATGCGGCGGAGCCGTGAAAAAAACCAAAGATTATAAAGTTTTAAATTATGCTAGGTGAGCTAATCACTTCTAAAACCCGCCTTCGATTACTTATTAAATTTTTCATCTCACAGGCCAATAGGGGATATTTAAACGGGCTTGCCACAGAGATGGGCGAATCCACAAATTCCATCCGAAAAGAGCTTAATCACTTGCAAGGAGCAGGATACTTGGAAAAAGTTAAAGTGGATAATAAAGTAGAGTACAAGGCCAATATTAATCACCCACTTTTTGAGGTAATGCAAAAAGTAGTTTTTAAGCATCTTGGTTTAGAGGATGTAGTTGAGACTGTATTAGATCGCATGGGAGATGTGGATCAGATTATTTTAGTGGGAGACTATGCCAAAGGAAATGACTCCGGATTAATTGAGGTATTTTTAATCGGTCAGGGACTTAACATGGAATACATCGCTCAATTAGAAGATAAAATAGAAAAACTAATCGGTCGAAAAGTAAGCTTTTATTTGGCTTCAAAGTTTTTAGTAGAAAGAGATCATATTGTACTGTTTAACTCAAAAGACAAATGATATTTTTAGTAGACAAATGGCGTCCTTTAGGCAGATTTTTGCTATATGTAAAGCCTAATTTAATTATAAAATAAAATGCAGATTAAAAACATTTGTTGTATTGGCGCAGGGTATGTTGGAGGCCCCACTATGGCTGTAATAGC
>CAZGUB010000004.1:0-25522 GCA_964528935.1 uncultured Flavobacteriaceae bacterium
AGACCACTATGTGGTGCAGGCCAACATCAACAAACGCAAAAAAAGATGGGCCGCAGCCCTAAAAACCATTGAGTCATGAACAGAGACAGCAACGGATATACCTTTCTCTTTGCCACCGCTATGGTGCTGGTGGTCGCTTCCACACTGGCATTTACTGCCAGTTCGCTCAAATCCCTTCAGGCCGATAATGTCCGAAAGGAAAAAATGCAAAACATCCTCTCCACCATAGGGATTCAGACCGACAGAGAGCAGGCCGAGAACCTCTATAAAAAATACATCAAAGGCTCACTGGCCCTCGACCATATGGGCAATGAAGACCAAAACGTAGATGCTTTTCTAATCCAGCTCAACAACGAGATTAAAAAACCGGCCGACCAACAGCGTTTTCCCTTGTACAAGGCCGAGGTGGACAGCAACAACTATTACATCATTCCCCTAAGAGGCTCGGGATTGTGGGACGCCATTTGGGGCTATATCGCCCTCAAATCCGACATCAACACCATACAAGGTGCCGTTTTTGATCACAAAGGAGAAACCGCCGGACTGGGAGCCGAGATTACCCAACAGTGGTTTATGGATCGCTTTAAGGAAGAAAAGGTTTTCGATGCCAATGGAAAATTGGTAGGAATCAACGTCTCCAAAACCAACAACGATCCTAAAGATACCGACAAAAACGACCATGAAGTAGATGCCATTTCCGGGGCCACCATCACCGGAGACGGGGTTACCGATATGATTTTGGAACGACTCACCCATTACCTTCCCTATTTCGAAAAGGAAAAAAACACCATTGCCCTTTTAAACCAATAAACTATGGCAGATCAAAAAGCAAAAAACCCCGGTAAGCCAACGCTTTTGTTCCTCAACAAAGAATCTGAACCCCTATTTTCCAAAAAAAACAGAGCATTGCTCACAGACCCTCTGGACGATAATAATCCAATTACCGTTCAGGTCCTGGGAATATGTTCTGCTTTGGCCATTACGGTTCAGCTCAAACCCGCCATTGTGATGAGTATCTCGGTGATGGCGGTGATGGGTGCCAGTAATGTCATTATCTCTCTATTGCGAAACCTGATTCCCAACAGAATCCGAATCATTGTCCAATTGGTGGTGGTTGCCTCTATGGTGATTTTGGTCGATCAGATTCTCAGAGCGTATGCTTATGATGTGAGTAAGCAACTTTCGATTTTTATCGGGCTGATCATCACCAACTGCATTGTGATGGGTCGCCTAGAAGCTTTTGCGCTTGGAAACGGCGTGTGGAAATCTTTTTTGGACGGTATTGGCAACGCAGCGGGATATGGGTTTATCCTTATCGTAGTAGCCTTCTTTAGGGAGCTTCTCGGTTCCGGAAAGCTTTTTGGGTATCAAGTCATTCCCGATGCCCTCTACGAACTGGGATATGTCAACAACGGTCTGATGCTGTTGTCGCCTATGGCATTGATTACCGTGGGAATTTTTATCTGGCTTCAGCGGGCTCGCAATCGTAAACTCATAGAAAAGCATTAGACCATGGAAGGATATTTGAACCTATTTGTCAAAAGTATTTTTATCGAGAACATGATCTTTGCCTATTTCTTGGGTATGTGTTCCTATTTGGCGGTTTCCAAAACCGTAAAAACCGCCGTTGGATTGGGCTTGGCCGTTATTTTTGTCTTGGCCATTACAGTGCCCATCAACTTCTTGTTGGACACCTATCTCCTGCGTCCGGGAGCCTTGCAATGGTTGGATCCCTCCTACGCAACAATTGATTTGAGCTTTTTGAGTTTCATCATGTTTATCGCCGTGATCGCCTCTATGGTGCAGCTGGTGGAGATGATCGTCGAAAAATTTGCTCCGGCTCTGTACGGAGCATTGGGCATATTCCTGCCTTTGATTGCTGTGAACTGTGCCATCTTGGGAGGTTCACTGTTCATGCAACAAAAAGATTTCTCCGGCGTTACCGAATCGGCCGTTTACGGATTGGGATCGGGAGTGGGGTGGTTGTTGGCCATTTTGGCAATTGCTGCCATTCGAGAAAAAATCATTTATTCTAATGTTCCGGCACCCTTGCGCGGGTTGGGCATTACTTTTATCATTACAGGCCTGATGGCGTTGGGCTTTATGAGTTTTATGGGAATTAAATTATAAGAGTGATATGGACATTTCAGTAGTTGTAGCGAGTATTGTTGTTTTTTTATTCATCACCTTTCTCTTGGTAGGGATGCTTTTGGGTGCCAAGGCCAAATTGTTGCCTTCAGGCCCAGTTCATCTTTTGATCAATGGCGAAAATGACGTAGAGGTTTCCTCGGGCAGCACCTTGCTCAACACCCTGGGAAATAACAAAATATTCTTGCCCTCTGCTTGTGGTGGAGGAGGAACCTGTATCCAGTGTAAGTGTCAGGTACTGGAGGGCGGTGGAGAGATTCTTCCTACCGAGGCGCCCCACTTTACCCGTAAGGAAATTGCAGAAGGCTGGCGTTTAGGCTGTCAAGTCAAAGTAAAACAAAACATGGTGATCCAAGTTCCGGAAGAGGTTTTTGGAATCAAAAAATGGGAAGCAACGGTGGTGAGAAACTGGAATGTGGCCTCTTTTATCAAGGAGTTTGTTGTAGAGATACCCGAAGAAATGGACTATCAGGCCGGCGGATACATTCAAATCGAAATTCCCAAGTGTGAAGTCAAATACAGCGACATCGACATCACCGCCCATCCCGAAGAACACCCCGAAGACCCTAAAAAATTTAAGTTGGAATGGGACAAATTCAACCTTTGGCCTCTGGTCATGAAAAATCCCGAAACGGTAGAACGGGCCTATTCTATGGCTTCTTATCCGGCAGAAGGTCGGGAGATCATGCTCAACGTGAGGATTGCAACCCCCCCGTGGGATCGCAACAAAAACAATTGGATGGACGTCAACCCCGGGGTGGCTTCGTCCTATATTTTTTCCAAAAAACCAGGGGATAAGGTCACCATCTCCGGTCCTTATGGTGAGTTTTTCATCAACCACTCCGAAGCAGAGATGCTCTACGTAGGCGGAGGTGCCGGTATGGCACCTATGCGCTCCCACCTCTACGAGTTGTTCAGAACCCTCAAAACCGGTAGAAAAGTAACTTTTTGGTACGGAGGACGCTCCAAGAGAGAATTGTTCTACCTCGACCACTTTAGAGCCTTGGAAAAAGACTTCACCAATTTTAAATTTTATGTGGCCTTGTCCGAACCCATGGAAGAGGACAAATGGAAAGTAAAAGATGGATTGGATGGCGAAGGAGACGGATTCAAAGGATTTGTTCACCAATGTGTCATCGACAACTACCTCAACCACCACGAAGCACCGGAAGACATCGAGGTCTATTTCTGCGGCCCGCCGCTGATGAACCAAGCCGTAGAGAAAATGGCAGACGACTTTGGCATCCCCCCCGAGAATGTTCGCTTTGACGACTTTGGGGGGTAATGCTTGATTCACAAGACATTCACCGGCTGGCGATGAAAGAGGTGGGGGATCACCTTACCAAGGAAGGCTTTGAATTTTTGGCGGTCAACTCAAAGCCCCGGAAAGACCCCCAATTTGTTTGTCTTAAAGATCGAAAACTCCATTTTATCGTGGTGCGCGGGCATTTGTATCCCAAAAACCCCAAAAACTATGATACCCAACTCATGGAGCAGGTCAAAGAACACGCCCAAAAGTACAAAGCCACCGCCTACTATGCCGGCGTGGGTTTTGCCCATGCCCGAGATTATGATCTGCCTTTAACGAAAAACGACAGCTATGCCGTCAACTTTGCGGGACTTCAGCTTGTGGAGTAGCCTGACTCTTTGTTTGGTTGTTTTTTCTTGTAATCAAATTCCTACAACAGCACACCACCTTCAGGGGGTGGCGCTGGGGACGACCTACAACATCCGTTTTGCATCCTCTGTCTCCGAGCAGACCTTGCAAAAAGAAATAGACTCCTTGCTTTATGTCCTCAACCGATCCCTTTCGACCTACCTGCCCCAGTCGGATATTTCCAAAATCAACCGAGGAGATACCACCGTAGTGGTCGATGCGCATTTTGTTGCAGTTTTCGAAAAAGCCACCGAGGTTTGGAAGGCCACCGACGGCTATTTTGATCCCACTGTAGGTGCTTTGGTCAACGCCTACGGCTTTGGTCCTGAAAAGGCCATCAATGCCCTGAACCCCCAACAAAAAGACAGTTTGCTCGCACTGACCGGCTGGCAAAAGATACAACTCCAAAACGACCGTACCCTCAGAAAAGAGTCCCCCAATATCTATATAGACTTCAACGCCCTGGCCAAGGGCTATGTTGTAGACATGATCAGCAACCATCTGTATCGGAGGGGTATTCTCAACCACTTGGTCGAAATCGGGGGAGAAATAGTCGCCAAAGGTCTCAGCCCCAAAACCTCAAAACCATGGAAAATAGCCATCGACGATCCCCGCCAAGGGGCACAACGCAACTTTTTGCAAACCCGCTACCTTCGCGATCGGGCCATGGCAAGCTCCGGAAACTACCGCAAGTACAGGGTCGATCCCATTTCCGGTCAGCGCTATGTTCATTCCATCAACCCCCTCAGCGGCAGTGCCCAAAAAACCAATGTTCTGAGTACCTCTGTCATCGCTCCCGATTGTATGACCGCCGACGCTTGGGCAACGGCCCTGATGGTCATGCCCCTCGAAAAAGGGAAAGCCTTGATTGAAAACAACCCCCATTTGGAGGCCCTTTGGACACTCGCCGAAAAAGATGATTTTAGTGTTGTGGAATCCAAAAAGTGGTGAACCATAATAATAACTCAATCTAGAAGCAGGCTACAAAGCCATGCTGGAAAGCGTGTTGCAACGCCTCGAGTCATTGGAAAAAAGGAGAAAGAATAGGAGAAACAAGGACTATTTGGTGGCAATGGGAATGTTTTCTCGCTGCACGCCAAAACGGCGGATTTCTTCGGGCGACAGCCCGGACACCATGTCGAAAGCCGTGGCTCGAAAACCCACCACCTCGAGGCGGTGGTAGTAGTCACGGCCATAGACCCTGACGTGGTCGTACTGCCCAAAGTGTTGGCTGCGTTCTTTGGGGGCTGTGATGCGATCGTTTTCATAGGTTTGTTCACAATTTTCATCAAGGGGAACTTGGGCGATGAGCGTGCCTCCTTTTTTGAGCACACGATATAGTTCCTGCATGGCTTTGAGGTCGTGGGGAATGTGTTCCAGCACATGGTTGCACAAGATCAGGTCGAATTGGTTGTCCCCGAAAGGGAGTTGGCCGATGTCTGCCTTGATGTCTGCCAGTGGAGAGTGTAGATCCACGGTGGTGTACTGCCATTGGGTCATGGCCTTAAATCTTTGGTAGAAGATTTGCTCCGGGGCCACATGCAGCACTATTAGGGGTTGTCTAAAAAAATCGGTTTGCCGGTCCAAGTACAGCCAAAGCAAGCGGTGCCGTTCTAGGGAGAGGGTGCCCGGACAAAGGGCGTTGGGTCGCAGGCGGGTTCCATAGCCGTAGGGCAAGAATTTGCGGTAGCCCGATCCATCGATGGGATCTTGGAAACGCCGGCCTTTGAAAAAGAAACGCAACAAAGGTTGGAAAAGCAGACTCAGACGAATCAAAACAGGGCGGGGAAAAAACCGCAGCAGCCATTTCATGTTCGGTTGTTTGTTTTTTTGAAAGGTTTTTCTTCGTCCGAGACCATGCCCAGTGTTTCATAGATGTAGTCGAAGGTGGACAGCAGTTGGGGTTTTCCGTCGATCAGGGCTACGTTGTGTTCAAAATGAGCACTGGGCAACCCATCTTTGGTCTTGATGGTCCAGCCGTCACCGAGGTGTTTGATGTCTTTGGTGCCTTGGTTGATCATGGGTTCGATGGCGATGACCATGCCGTTTTGGAATTTTTTTCCGCGTCCCCTTTTTCCATAATTGGGGATTTCGGGAGCCTCGTGCATGGCTCTTCCCAGGCCGTGGCCGACCAATTCTCGGACCACGCCATAGCCAAAAGATTCGGTGTAGCTTTGGATGGCAAAGCCCAGATCGCCGACACGTTTGCCCAGTACAAAGTTTTCAATGCCGATGTAGAGGGATTTTTTGGTAACATCCAACAGTTGTTGGGTTGCTGCAGCCACTTTTCCTACCGGGAAAGTGTAGGCATGGTCACCGTAATAATCGTTTTTTAGGGCACCGCAGTCGACAGAGAGAATGTCGCCTTCTTGTAGGGGTTGATCGTTTGGAATACCATGAACCACCTGCTCATTGGGGCTTACGCAGAGGGTATTGGGAAAATCGTAGAGTCCCAAAAAACCGGGGGTAGCTCCGTGGTCACGGATAAAGGTTTCGGCCAGCCGATCCAGATGAAGGGTAGTGATGCCGGGACGGATTTCTCCGGCCAGCATTCCCAAGGTTTTGGAAACGATCAATGCACTTTCTCGCATCAATTCGATTTCCTCTAAACTTTTGATTTTTACCATGGACATCTATTCATAGGAATGGGTATAGTCGGCACCGAGGATGATTTTTTCGATATCGGACTCCAGTGTGTTGACCGGAAACTCTACAAATCTATTGATTTCTTTTCCATCTCTTAAAAAGACGAGGGTGGGAATGTTGAAAATTTCCCAGTCCTTTTCAAAATTTTGAGGGGTGGTTTTTTCTTCAGACATGGCGTACATTTCGACCTTATCGGGGTCGAAATCCAAGGCTTGGAGCAATTTGAAAAAGTGGGGCACTTCGCGCTGACTGTCCTCACACCAGGTTCCCATAAATACTTTGACGGAGAGTCCTTTGAGGTGTGGTTTTAGGTTTTCGGCCCATTGGTCATCGATGGAGTGGCGTTCGAATTCTTGCTCGAACCAAGGGGTGATAGAGGAGGTTTGTAGGTTGGCCCTATTGATGGCCCCCAGTAATATTTTTTCGCCACTGGTAGCGGTCACCTCCTCTACAGGCAGGGGTTTTTGTTGAGGGATGGAGCAGGCTATAATCAAAAGAGCAAAGCAAAAGTAGATTGATTTTTTCATCGGTTTAAAATTATGTAAGTTGTTGGTAATGAGAGCTTAATAATGTCGGTGGGTATTGGTCTTTACCGTGTTAATTGCCCATTATGGGCTTTCATGATATAGGTTTTTTTTATTGTTTTTAATTTTTAGAGCAAAGTTTTCCCGGTCATCGCCGGAGGGATTTCGATTTCCATCAATTTTAAAATGGTCGGTGCGATGTCCCCCAGCACCCCGTTTTTGATGGGGGTTTTGTCTTTGTCCACCAAAATGAGGGGTACCAGATTGGTGGTGTGGGCGGTGTTGGGGGAACCGTCGGGGTTGATCATGGTCTCACAGTTGCCATGATCGGCGATGACCAAGACCTTGTAGTTGTTTTCTAAAGCGGCATCAATGATGTCTGCGGTACATTGATCTACGGTTTGGCAGGCTTTGATGGCGGCCTGTAGGTTGCCTGTATGTCCCACCATGTCGGGGTTGGCAAAATTCAGACAAATAAAGTCGGGATGATCATTATTGATTTTGGGCAAAATGGCATCTCGAATTTCGAAGGCACTCATCTCGGGTTGGAGGTCGTAGGTGGCTACTTTGGGCGAGGGACATAGGATGCGTTCTTCTCCGTCAAAAGGGGTTTCTCTGCCACCGTTGAAAAAGAAGGTGACATGGGGGTATTTTTCGGTTTCTGCAATTCTGATTTGTGATTTTCCGGCTTTGGATAGGGTTTCTCCCAAGGTGTCTTCGAGGTTGTCTTTTTCAAAAACAACTTTCACCTTTTTGAAGGTTTTGTCGTAGTTGGTCAGGGTGACATAGTGCAGGTCTATGGGGCTCATGTCGTATGCCGGGAAAGCCTCTTGCGACAGGGCTTGGGTCAGTTGCCGACCCCGGTCGGTTCGATAGTTAAAAAAGACCACTACATCGCCTGCTTCGATTTTGGCCAGTGGCTGGTTTTGGTTGTCCACGGCAATCAAGGGTTCGACAAACTCATCGGTCACACCTTGTCCATAACTTTTTTGCAGGGCTTCTGCCATATTTTGGGTTGTGGTTCCTTGGCCTTTGACTAGGGCATCATAGGCTTTTTTGACACGCTCCCATCTTTTGTCCCGATCCATGGCGTAGTATCGTCCGGTGATGGAGGCAATTTTACCACCGGTGGTTTGGAGTTTCTTTTCCAGTTTTCGGACAAACCCAACGCCCGACTTTGGATCTACATCGCGTCCATCGGTAAAGCCGTGAACAAATAGGCCGGGGAGGTCGTATTTTGAAGCCATCTCCAATAGCCCTTCCAAATGATCGATATGAGAATGTACCCCACCATCGGACAGTAGGCCCAGCAAGTGTACTTTTTTGTGGTTGTTTTGGGCATATTCGAGGGCTTCCACCAAAACGGGGTTTTTTTCTATCGCTTTGCTTTCAATGGCCTTGGTGATTTTAATCAGGTCCTGGTAGACAATTCTCCCGGCACCCAAATTCATGTGTCCCACCTCGCTGTTTCCCATTTGTCCGTTGGGCAAGCCTACATTTTCGCCATCGGTAAGCAAGGCGGCATGGGCAAATTTTTGGTAAAGTCGGTCGATGTAGGGGGTTTTTGCCAGATCTACGGCAGAGACCTCGGGGTTGGGGGCAAAACCCCACCCGTCCAAGATCATTAAAATTACTTTTTGGGCCATGTTTTTTTTGCAAAGATAAGAAATCCTAAAGGCAGGAATCTTGGCAATGAGAGAAAAAATATTTGTTGTTACTTTGTATAGATGGTAAAAAAAGGCATTGTTTATTGTTCGACAGGAAGTCACTACCGGGTCAAGTCTGAAGGGCGCTTTTACGATTGCCGAATCAAGGGCAAGTTTAGGATCAAAGGGATAAAAAGCACCAATCCGGTGGCGGTGGGCGATGTGGATTTCTTTTCTTTGAAAAGCCAGGGAAACCAGGCGATGGGGGTGATTTCTAAAATAGAAGCCCGAAGGAATTACATCGTCAGAAAATCGGTGAACCTCTCCAAGCAAATTCATATTCTCGCCTCCAACATAGATCAAGTCTTTTTGATGATTACTCTCAAAACGCCACCAACCTTTCCTGCTTTTATCGATCGTTTTTTGGTGACGGCCAAAGCCTATGGGGTCGATGTAGTATTGGTTTTCAACAAAATAGATTTGTACGATGGCAAGGGCTTGGTGGCCATGCGGGAATTGAAAGCTGTTTATGATAATATAGGATACCAGTGTCATGAGGTGGTGGCGACAGATGCCGGTACCTTGGTCGAAATTCAAAAGCTTATGGCCCAAAAAGTGAGTGTTTTTTCCGGACACAGCGGAGTGGGAAAGTCTACATTGTTGAACAGCCTCTCGCCCAAACTGGCGCTGAAAACCGCTTCGATTTCGGAGCAACACCAGCAGGGGCAGCATACGACTACTTTTGCCGAAATGTTTGAATTGGACGGTGGTGCCAAGATCATAGACACCCCGGGAATTAAGGGCTTTGGGGTGGTGGAAATTGAAAAAGAGGAGCTTTCGGGATATTTTGTCGAGTTTGCCGCTCTGAGAAGTGGTTGTAAGTTTAACAACTGCCTGCACACCAAAGAACCCCAATGTGCGGTGAAAACCGCTCTAGAAAATGGGCAGATTGCCCCAAGCCGTTACAAATCCTATCTCCAATTGTTGGAAGATGAATCTTTATACCGATAACCGATGCGAATGGTGATACAAAGGGTCAGCCGGGCTCAAGTAAAAGTCGATGGGGAAGTAATGGGGAGTATTGACCGTGGTTTGCTGGTGTTGCTGGGGGTAGAGCAGGAGGACGATGCCCAAGAGGTGGATTGGTTGGTCAACAAATTGGTAAATCTGAGAATCTTTAACGATCAAAACGGCGTGATGAATCTGTCCTTGCTGGAGGTCGGTGGGGAGCTGTTGGTCATCAGCCAGTTTACATTGATGGCTGCCACCAAAAAAGGAAACCGACCGTCCTACATTAGAGCCGCAGGGCATGAGTTGGCCCTACCTTTATACGAGCAATTTGTAAAAATAGCTGGCGAGAAGCTGGGAACAAAAGTAGCCACAGGGGTGTTTGGTGCCGACATGAAAGTAAGCCTCGTCAACGAGGGTCCGGTTACCATTCTGATCGACTCCAAAAACCGGGAGTAGGACTAAAGGATGTTTACCTCGAAGGTCAAGGCGATGCCAAAAGTTTGTGCTACTTTATTTTGAATCTCCAAGGCCAATTTTTGAATTTCCACACCGGAGGCTTTTCCATGATTGACCAAAACCAAGGCTTGGTTGTGATGAACTCCGGCGTCATTTTTCCGATATCCTTTGTAACCCAATTGATCGATGAGCCAAGCCGCGGGGATTTTTATTTGATCTTCTGGTTCTTTGAAGTGGGGAATTTGGGGATATTTTTGTTTTAATCCCAGGAATTCTTTTTTACTCAGGACGGGATTTTTGAAAAAACTTCCACCGTTTCCGATGTAACCGGGATCGGGCAATTTTTCGGTTCTTATCTGGATGACCGCACGAGCGATATTTTGGATGTTGAGGGTTTTTCCTTGGAGTTTTTCTGCCAATCCTCGGTAGGAATTATGGATTGGGTGGGGCGGTTTTTTGAGTTTGAAATTGACAGACAGCAAGATGTATTGTCCCCTGAGCTGTTGTTTGAATACAGAGTTTCGGTATCCAAATTTGCAATCGGCATTGGAGAAGGTTTTGAGGGCTCCGGTGTTTATTTCTATGGCTTCACAACTCACAAATACTTCTTTGAGTTCCACCCCATAGGCACCGATGTTTTGGATGGGTGCGGCACCAACGCTTCCCGGAATTAAGGCCAGATTTTCGACGCCTCCCCAATTGTTTTTCAACGACCACAGTACAAAGTCGTGCCAGTTTTCACCGGCAGCAATTTTTACAGTCACCCACCGATCGTCTTCTTGAAGGATCTCCATCCCTTTGTTTTCTATTTTCAGGGTGAGCCCATCAAAATCACGGGTGAGCAAAAGGTTGCTTCCACCTCCCAAGACCAACAGTTTTTCTTCTTGATTTTGTTTTAAAGCTTCTCTTAAAGCCTCGGTGGAGGCTACTGCGACAAATTTTTTCGATTTTACATCGATGCCAAAAGTGTTGTAGGGATGCAAGGAGATGTTTTCTTGAAAATTCAAAACCATAAGGAAAGATAGAAAAATGCCTAGGAAATATGGTAGGCTTGTAAAGCTTTTTCTAAAATTTGTGCGGCACGCAGGAGTTTGTCGCTTTCCAAAACAAAGGCAATTCTTACCTGATCTTTTCCCAATTCAGGGGAGGAATAGAATCCTGCCGCAGGGGCGAGCATTACGGTTTGACCGTTGTCTTCAAAATCGGTGAGAAGAAATTTGGAGAATTCTTCTGCGCTGTCGACCGGGAGTTTGGCAATGCAATAAAAAGCCCCCATGGGGTTGGAAACTTCTACGCCTTCAATTTTTTGAAGGGCAGTAATGATGAGGTCTTTTCTTTTGGCGTATTCTTTTTTGACGGCATCCAAATAGGAGGGCGGGGCGGCAATGGCTGCTTCGCTGGCCAAAAGTGCCAGAGCAGGAGGGGACAACCTCAGGTGGGCAAACTTTAAGGCGGTGGCCATCAATTCCTTGTTTTTTGAGATCATGCAGCCTACACGGGCACCACAAAGGCTGTAGCGTTTGGAAACCGAATCGATCATTACGGCGTGTTGACTGCCTTTTTGATCTCTCAAAACAGAGTAGTGGGTGTCTGGGATGTAGATGAATTCACGATACACTTCGTCTACTATAATGTAAATATCGTGTGCTACTGCTAGGTCAATGAGGAGTTTTATCTCTTTTTGAGAATAGAGGTATCCAGTGGGATTGCTGGGGTTGCAAATGAGAATTGCTCTGGTTTTTGGGGATATTTTTTCTTTCAATTTTTCGATTGGTGGCAATTCAAAATGGTTTTCAAAATGGGAGACCACCGGGATAACTTCTACGCTAGCAGCAGCGGCAAAGCCATTGTAATTGGCATAGAAGGGTTCGGGAATGATGATTTCGTCTCCGGCATCGCAAATGACATTGAGGGTAAAAGCCAGGGCCTCGCTGGCACCGGTGGTAACGATGATATCGTCTGGAGCCATATCAATTTGATGCTGTTGATAGTATTGGCAGAGTCTTTTTCGATAGGCCAGGCTACCTTGGGAGGAACCGTAGGGAAGTAGCTTTAGCTGGTGAAGACGAACCTGCTCCATGGCTTCCACAGGGGCTTCGATATCGGGTTGGCCAATGTTGAGGTGCAAGACCTCTACTCCACGAGATTTGGCCTCGTCTGCATGGACAACCAGTTTTCTGATGGGTGAAGCGGGTAATTCTCGCCCTTTTTTGGAAATTTTTGGCATTTCAAAATTTGTGATTGCAAATATTCAAAAAAAAGCTTTAATCTCAACAGTTGGTTGAAAATTGTGCCCCAAAAAGTTTAGGGAGCCAGTACGTTTCCTTTAATTTTCAGTGCTACAATGGCCGTGCCGGTGGCATTGGTGCCTACGGTAATGGTTTTTCTAAATACTCCTACCCGATTGGTGTCGTATTTTACCTGAATCTCGTTTTTGGCTCCGGGGGCAATGGGATCTTCCGGTTTTTTGGGAATGGTACACCCACAGCTGGATCTCACGCTCTGAATGATCAGGGGCGCATCGCCGGTGTTTTGAAAGACAAAAGTCCTGATGCCATCACTCCCTTTTGCAATGTCGCCATAATCGATGGTTTCGGTCTCAAATTTGATTTCCGGTCCGGTTTGTGCCAAGGAAAAAATTGGCACAAGCGCAAGCAGGAAGAGGACAATGATTTTTTTCACAGCGGATGTTTTACCCCATAAAATTAGCATTTTAATGACAAAACCAAAAACTTTGTAGTTTTATTATCGCAAAAGCCTTCTTACTTTTGCAAGGCAATTATAAGTTGTTTTTGATCCATGGAGATTCCATCAAAGTTTATTTCTCAAGAAGTTGAAGACAAATGGTATTCCTTCTGGATGGAAAAGGATTTCTTTTCCTCTAACCCCGATGCTCGGCAGCCTTATACCATTGTTATTCCTCCACCCAATGTGACCGGGGTTTTGCACATGGGTCATATGCTGAACAATACCCTACAGGACATCATCATTCGCAGGGCACGTATGCAGGGGTACAATGCTTGTTGGGTACCCGGAACCGACCACGCTTCCATCGCTACGGAAGCTAAGGTTGTGGCCAGGCTCAAAGAACAAGGGATTGAAAAATCGTCCCTCAGTCGTGAAGATTTTTTGAAACATGCTTGGGATTGGACCGAAGAATACGGGGGCGTAATTTTGGAGCAACTCAAAAAACTCGGTTGTTCTTGTGATTGGAAGCGAACAAAGTTTACCTTGGACGAGGACATGTCTGCCTCGGTCATCGACACTTTTGTCAAGCTGTATGACAAAGGTTTGATTTACAGGGGTTATCGTATGGTCAACTGGGATCCCGAGGCCAAAACCACCCTTTCGGACGAGGAAGTGATATATGAGGAACGAGCGGGACAATTGTATCAAATAGCCTATAAGTTGGAGGACAGTGATGAATCCCTGATTATTGCTACTACACGACCCGAAACATTGCTGGGAGATACTGCCGTATGTGTTCATCCGGACGACGAACGCTATGCGCACCTCAAAGGAAAACAATTGATCGTACCCATTGCCAATCGTGTCATCCCCATTATTCAAGATACGTATGTGGATCGCGAATTTGGAACCGGCTGCTTGAAAGTTACCCCGGCCCACGATGTAAATGACCGGCTACTTGGTGAAAAACATCATTTGGAGGTCATCGATATTTTTAATGAAGATGCGACTCTAAATCACCATGGCTTGGCATTTGAGGGCATGGATCGTTTCGTGGCCCGAAAAGCAATCGTAAAAGCGTTGGAATCCTCCGGCCATTTGGTTAAAAAAGAAAGCTACCGCCATAAGGTTGGGACCTCAGAACGCACCAAAGCCGTAATCGAACCCCGACTCTCGGATCAGTGGTTTTTGAAGATGGAAGGTTTGGCAGCCCCGGCCATAAAATCGGTTTTGGAAGATGGAGACATACGACTGGTACCAGAAAAGTTTAAAAATACCTACCGCCACTGGATGGAAAACATTCGAGATTGGAATATTTCCAGACAGCTGTGGTGGGGGCAGCAAATTCCGGCCTATTATTACGGAAAAGACAACTCCCAATTTGTGGTGGCCAAAGACAAAACCGCTGCCTTGGCAATGGCCAAAGCGGCCAGCGGTAATAACAGCATGACCCCCGAAGATCTGCGACAGGACGAGGATGTTTTAGATACTTGGTTTTCGTCCTGGCTTTGGCCCATTTCTGTTTTCAATGGGGTATTGGAGCCTGACAATCCCGAAATCAATTATTATTACCCTACACAAGATTTGGTGACCGGTCCTGATATTTTGTTCTTTTGGGTGGCACGAATGATCATGTCGGGTTTTGAATTGCGAGGTCAAAAACCATTTTCGAATGTTTATTTGACGGGATTGGTAAGGGACAAACAAGGCAGAAAAATGTCCAAGCAGCTGGGAAACTCCCCCGCTGCCTTGGCTTTGATCGAGAACTATGGTGCCGATGCGGTGCGGGTGGGGCTCATGTTGAGTGCTGCTGCCGGCAATGACCTGCTTTTTGACGAAAGCCTTTGTCAGCAAGGTAAAAATTTTGCCAATAAAATATGGAATGCCTTTCGTTTGGTGCAGGGTTGGCCTGTGGACGACAAGCTTCCCACCCCCGATTCCAATACTGCCGCCATTGAATGGTACAAGAATCTTTTCTATCAAAATTTGGAGGTCATAAACGATCATTTTGAGAAGTATAGAATTTCCGATGCCTTGATGGCATTGTACAAGTTGATATGGGACGATTTCTGCTCTTGGTTCTTAGAGATGATAAAACCCAAATACGGAGAGCCTGTCGATCGGGTCACCCTGGAAGAGGTCAAAGCTTTATTTGAGTTGAATTTGAAACTCTTGCATCCGTTTATGCCTTTTTTGTCCGAAGAGCTTTGGCACCACATCTCAGACCGAGGGGAAGAAGAGGCTTTGGTGGTTGCTGCATGGCCGCAGTCTCAACAAGTAAGAGTAAATATCATTGAAGATTTTGAGCGGGTCAAGCAGATTGTCGCCGGAATCAGAAACTTTAGAAAGGAAAAAAATATAAGTTTTAAAGAGGAGTTGACGCTGGTCTCGCAGGCAGAGATTTCCTGTCCTTCTTTGGTTCAGAAATTGGGACAGTTGGAAAGCATTGTTCCTGAAATCGACCTTAAGCAACAAGCCATGGGTTCCTTTAGAGTTGGGCAATCCGAGTTTTTTATTCCTTTGAAGAACGGTTTTAATCCCGAAGAGGAACGCAAAAAATTACGACAAGAGCTAGAATATGCCAAAGGTTTTTTGGCAAGCGTAGAAAAGAAACTGTCCAATGAGCGTTTTGTCAGCAATGCACCACAGCAGGTGATTGATATGGAGCGAAAAAAAGCTTCAGATGCGCAAAAAAAAATTGCCCTGCTGGAAAAAAACCTCAGTCAACTGTAGGACTATATTTCGGCGATACAGTCTATTCCTCCTTTGACTTTTTGCCCTACCTCAAAGTTGATTTGAGTGCCCAGCGGTAAAAACAGATCTACTCTGGAACCAAATTTGATGAACCCGGCATCTTCCCCCTGAACGGCTTTATCTCCAACTTTGGCGTAGTTTACAATACGTCGGGCTACAGCACCGGCAATTTGTCGATAAAGGATTTTTCCTACGGTATTATTTTCCACAACCACCGTGGTTCTCTCGTTGAGTTCGGAAGATTTGGGGTGCCATGCCACCAAATATTTTCCAGGGTGATATTTACTAAAAATTACGTTGCCCCCCATGGCATATCGGGTCACGTGTACGTTGAGGGGCGACATAAAAATAGAAACCTGCAAACGCTGGTCTTTGAAGTATTCTTTTTCATAAACTTCCTCTACGATCACGACTTTTCCATCTACAGGTGCGATAATGTGATTTTCGTTTTTGGTGGTAAGCCTTTTGGGGTTTCTAAAAAATTGCAGCACCAAGATCAAGATTGCAATACTGGCGACTTGTAAAAGTTTTTGAATCCAATAATTCTGAATACCATAGGTGGCCAATATGGCCATGGCTGAACAGAGTACAAAAGTAAATGTGATGATTCTGAATCCTTCTTTATGAAACATATTCGTTGAAATTTATAATAAAATAAAACCACGGTGCGGTAAAAATAGCACTGTCCATGCGATCAAAAAAACCACCGTGGCCGGGGAGTAGCGAACCGCTGTCTTTTACCTTGGCATTTCTTTTGAATTTGGACTCAATCAGATCTCCCAGTGTAGCCAAAAGAGTGGTCATTGTTCCCAAAAAAATATAGTAAGGCATGCTCTTTTGAGGATAAAACTCTTGATAGATTACAACGGTAACGAGGGTTAAAAAAAGTCCTCCGATAAAACCTTCCCATGATTTTTTGGGAGATATTCGTGAAAATAAGGTTTTTTTTCCCCACTGTTTTCCCACCAAATAGGCAAAAGAGTTGTTGGTCCATATTAAAATAAAAAACAATAAGATGTCTTTGGATTGAAACCGTTCTGCATTACCGGCAATTGCGATGATAAAAAAGCATCCCAACCCCAGGTAGAACAATGCGATAAATGTTTTGGTGAGATAGCCCAGTGGAATTGTTTTTTTGCTGAAAAGCCAATAGACTAAAAACAGATGAGCTATAAAAACACTAACTAAGGGGTATAGCAAATCGGGGGTATTGATTTTGGATTGGTAAAAATTATAAACAAAAAGGTATACAATGGCAATGGGAAGGTAACTCTTGTGGGAGATCAACCGTTGTAACTCGACTATGGCCAAACTGGAAAACAACAAAATGATGAGGGTAAAAAAAAGCGGATTGAAGAAAATGGCTGCCAAAATCAAGGCTACGTATAACAAGCCAGAAACCCCCCTAATGTATAGTTCTTTCATCGATTATTGTTCTTGCAGAACTAAATATAGGCTTTTCGCACTATTTCCATAGGATAAAAAGTCATTTTCGTTGTAATAGTTTTTTACATTTAGGGTGGTGATGTTGGTAGGGAGCCGATGGGTGTATTTTGATTTGAGTTGGCTCATTCCCTCGCTTACATCGTTTACGAAATTGTTTATACCAGAAAAAACGATAAAAAAATTGGGGAGTTGTTCCAGTTTATAATCTCTGATCTGATGATTGCAAATCAGGAGGGTTCCTTTATTGGCAATCAGATATTCACAACCGATCAGCAGGGCTTTATATTGATCGGTATCGCATTCTTCTGATGGGCTATCGAGCTGAAATCTTTGGGAAAGGTGGGGATCTAAGCACAGAATTTCTTCAGGGCTCCATTGATTTTCCTCTAAAATCATTTTGAAGTATTGGTCTGTAGTGCTGCTGTTTTCGCTGTAGATGAATTTGCCTCCTTTTTGAGTAAATTTTTCTGCAAAAACAACCTCTATTTCCTCTTTTTTTTCTGGGAGAAAAGAGCTTTTTTGCTCCTTTAGTTCAGGGTTTTTTTTTGAACCGAAAAGTTTATTCAAAAACCCCATATTACATCAATTGGTAACTACTGGAATGGTTTTACCTCCCTCCGTTACTTCCGGTTTTTTTTCAAAAGGTCGTTCGCCTAGGATATTAAGCAGATCGTCTTTAAAGATTACTTCTTTCTCCAACAGCCTTTCGGCCAGTTGTTTGAGTTTGGTCTTGTTCTTTTTGAGTAGGTCACAAGCGCGTTTGTATTGTAGTTCGATGATGTTTGAGATTTCTTTATCGATGATTTGGGCTGTTTTTTCAGAATAGGGTTTGGTAAAGCTGTTTTCCATTTGTCCGGTAGAGTCGTAGTAGGTGATGTTGCCCAATGTGTCATTGAGTCCATAGACAGAAACCATGGCTCTGGCTTGTCGGGTTACCTTTTCGAGATCGCTCAGCGCCCCGGTAGATATTTTGTCGAACATGATTTTTTCTGCGGCTCTACCTCCTAGAGCAGCACACATTTCGTCCAGCATTTGTTCGGTTCTCACAATCATTCGCTCCTCGGGCAGATACCACGCAGCTCCTAGGGACTGACCTCTGGGAACGATGGTTACCTTGACCAGTGGAGCGGCGTGTTCGAGCAACCAACTGACGATGGCATGCCCTGCCTCGTGGAAGGCTATGGTTTTCTTCTCTTCGGGGGTAACGATTTTGTTTTTCTTTTCCAGTCCTCCTACGATCCGATCCACGGCGTCTAAAAAATCTTGTTTGCCCACAGTTTTTTTGTTTTTTCGGGCAGCGATCAGTGCCGCTTCGTTACATACGTTGGCAATATCAGCACCGGAAAATCCGGGGGTTTGTTTGGCCAAAAATTCAACGTCCAAGTTTTTGACAGCTTTAAGGGGTTTTAGGTGTACTTTAAAAATTTCTCTTCTTTCGTTGAGGTCGGGAAGGTCGACATATATCTGTCTGTCAAATCGTCCGGCTCGCATCAAGGCCTTGTCCAATACGTCTGCTCGGTTGGTAGCAGCCAGCACAATGACGTTGGTGTTGGTGCCAAAACCATCCATCTCGGTAAGTAATTGATTGAGGGTATTTTCTCTTTCGTCGTTGGAACCGGTAAAGTTATTTTTTCCTCTGGCTCGGCCAATGGCATCTATTTCATCGATGAATATGATCGAGGGAGATTTGTCTTTGGCTTGTTTGAATAAATCTCTTACTCTTGAGGCGCCTACGCCTACAAACATTTCGACAAAATCTGATCCCGATAGTGAGAAAAAGGGCACTTTTGCCTCTCCGGCTACTGCCTTGGCGAGAAGGGTTTTTCCGGTTCCGGGAGAACCGACCAGTAGTGCTCCTTTAGGTATTTTTCCTCCTAGTACGGTGTATTTTTTCGGGTTTTTAAGAAAGTCTACAATTTCTTGGATTTCTTCTTTGGCTCCCTCCAATCCAGCAACATCTTTGAAAGTAGTTTTGACTTCGGTGTTTTGATCAAAGAGCTTTGCTTTGGACTTTCCGATATTGAAGATCTGACCACCGGGACCGCCGGCTCCGCCTCCCGACATTCTTCGCATGAGGAAAATCCATACGCCTATGATGATGATGATAGGTAAAAAGCCCATTATGACATCCATCCAACGGTTTTCTACGGTCATGAATTCATAGCGAAATTCGATGCCATTGTCTTCGGCTTGCTCTAGCTTTCGTTGAAACAGTTCCAAGTTGCCCACCTCAAATTCGTAATGGGGTCCACCTGTATTTTCCTGACCGATGATGTTTTTGGATTTTACGTTTTGATGAATACTTTTTTCCAGTCCGTAGCTGTTGAGGGTGACCCTGGCCAGCTTTTGATTAATCACGATGATTTCTTGAACATCGCCTTCGTTCAGAAAACGTTCAAAGTCGGAAATATTGGTTTTGCTGACACTTTGCCAGCTGTTGTCTCCTCCAAACATACTCATCCCCAGTAGGATGGTGATGATGATTCCGTAGATCCAGTAGGGGTTGAATTTATTTTTGTTGTTTTTTATGTTCTTATTTTCTTCTTTCATAGCAGTTTAGTAATTGGATGCAATTTTGGTGGTTTTTGCATCCCCCCATAGTTCTTCAATGTTGTAATATGTTCTGATGTGATTTTGAAAAACGTGAACGACCACATTGACATAATCGATTAATACCCATTCGGCGTTTTCGCTTCCCTCAGTGTGGTAAGGTTTTTCTTTAAGTTCCTTACTCACCGTTTTTTGGATGGAATTCACTATTGCATTTACATGTGTGTTCGAACTGCCAGTGCAAACAATAAAATAACCACATACGGTATTTTCGAGATCTCTTAGGTCGAGCAAACTTACGTCCAATCCTTTTACATTTTCAATACCAGCAATGATGGTCGAAATAAGCGTATCTTCACCAGATTTCGATGAAACCATTAAAATAATTTAGTTTTACACAAATTTATCACTTTTTAGGTTCATAGCGTATTATTCCATGTCCAATTTCAATGTAATCAAACTTGATGCCATACCCTCTACCAACGATTGGTTGAAGGATTTATCGATGCAGGGCAAGGCAGTCGATGGCGATGTGGTTTGGGTTTTGAATCAGACCCATGGTAGGGGACAAAGGGAAAACGTTTGGCAATCACAAGCAGGCAAAAGTCTTACTATGAGTGTTTTCAAGTGCCACAATGCTTTCGACGCCAAGCAATCCTTCTTGATCAACTGTGCGGTTTCTCTGGCCATTTGCCACACTTTAAAAAATCACTACCATTTGGATGTCAAGGTGAAATGGCCAAACGACATTTTGTCAGCCGGTAAAAAAATAGGCGGGCTATTGATTGAAAATATCATCGTGGGAAACCGAATCAAAGCTTCTGTAGTAGGGGTAGGGATCAATGTCAATCAGGATAAATTTGAAAATCTTCCAAAGGCGAGCTCTCTGTTTTTACAAACGGGATGTGGCACCGAAATAACGACTTTGCTGGAACAGACGTTGGATGCCCTTGGTCTTTACTTTGATCGCCTCGACCAAAAAAACCCTATGCTTATGCTTTCAGAGTTTGAGCAATGTCTATTTAAAAAAGATGAGGTTTCGGTTTTTTTTGATGGAGAAAAGGAGTTCGAAGCGATCATCAGGGGAGTAACAGCCCAGGGTTGGTTAAGATTGGAGCAGTCTTCGGGGACAATGGTTGAATGGGTCTCAGGAAGCTTACAAATGCGATATTAGCGGGCTTGCCATTGTGCCGGGTTTTCTCTCCAGGATTGAAGTAAACCCATTTCGGTTGTGGTTATATAGTTTGCCTTTTGTGCTTCCTCTATAAGGAATTCATAATTACTGAGGCTGTGGAGTTGAACGGATTCTGACCTAAAGTTTTCTACTGCCAAATCAAAGCCGTAGTCAAAAAGGGCCAACATGCCCAGAACTTCTACTTTATTTTTTTTGAGAGCTTTTACGGCGTTGAGGCTGCTTTTTCCTGTAGAGATCAGGTCCTCGACTACCAAGACTTTGGCGTTGGATTGCAGTTGTCCTTCGATTTGGTTTTGCCTGCCGTGAGATTTGGGTTCGGGTCGGACATAGATGAAGGGGGCGTCGAGCTCTTGGGCGACCAACAGTCCAATACCAATGGCTCCCGTAGCTACACCCGCCACTACGTAATAGTTTCCGTAAAGGCTTTTGGCTTGGGTAGCGATCTGTTGTGCCAAATAGTTTCTGATTTTGGGAAACGAGAGGGTGATTCGATTGTCGCAATAGATGGGAGATTTCCAACCGCTGGCCCAAGTGTAGGGATTTTTAGGATTCAATTTTATTGCATTTATTTGCAACAACGATTTTGCTGTTTGGCGGGCCGTTTTTTGATCATAAATCATACACAAATGTATAAAGTTTTTTTCAATAGAAAGCCTGTAATGCTGATTACAGAATTGGTGAAAGTCACCGACCAAACCCCCCTCTTTTTTATCAAATACAGCAACCCACCTTCTATCGTCAAAGCTTTAAAATCCAAAAGCGTGCGGGGGATATATCTTTATCATTCCAATCCGGAAAAGCTGTGGAAACACCTGCTCAAACATTTTCCATTGATTGAAGCAGGAGGAGGCGTGGTACAGCATCAAAATGGTAAAATATTGTTTATCTACAGGAACAATAAATGGGACTTGCCCAAAGGCAGGATCGAAAAAAAAGAAATGTTATTGGACGGGGCCTTAAGAGAGGTGATGGAGGAAACCGGCGTAAAGGATCTCATTGTAAAAAAGAAGCTATCGGATACCTATCATATTTTTTCCCGCAATGGAAAGTATAAATTAAAAAAAACCTATTGGTACTTGATGCATACCTCCTATGAGGGTGTTTTAGAACCTCAGTTGGATGAGGGCATTCAGATGGCTACTTGGAAAAACAAAGAGGAGATTTCCGAACTGATGGAAAATGCTTATGAAAACATCAAACTTATACTTTCGGAAATAGGCCTTTATTGAATTACACCCTAACCCCCCTAGGAACCAAAGATTGATAGTCGCCTTGGTTTAAAATAATTTCCCTGACGATGCTGCTGCTGATAAAAGAAGTTTCTGCAGAGGTCAACAAAAAAACTGTTTCGATTCCAGAAAGTTTTCGGTTGGTGTGTGCTATGGCTTTTTCAAACTCAAAATCTGCGGGATTTCTCAGTCCTCTGAGTAAGAATCTTGCCCCTACTTTATCACAAAATTTAACGGTCAATCCCTCGTAAGGCATCACCTTGATGGAAGGGTATTCCGAAAAAGTGTTTTTAACAAACGCCATTCTTTTCTCAAATGGAAACATGTACTTTTTGGTGGAATTGTTTCCAATGCCAATCACGATTTGGTCAAAAAGCGGAATGCTGCGTTGGAGAATATCCATATGCCCCAGGGTGATGGGGTCAAAAGAACCGGGAAAAACAGCAATTTTCATGTTCAAAATTAATGGTTTTTTTACAATTGAACCTTGGGTATTGTCCTCGGCAAAAAAGATTTTGGAAATTGATGACCGTTGTGCTTACTCGGGTGGGGCAGTAATGAGGGCTTGGGTCAGTAGGGTTTCAAAAAATTTGGCCAATGGTATTCCTGCAGCCTGAAGTTGCTGTGGGATCAGGCTGGCGGTGGTCAATCCGGGAATGGTGTTTACTTCCAGCAGGTGGGGAATTCCATCTACGAGAATAAATTCACTCCTGCAAATTCCTTTGAGTTCCAAGTTTTGGTATATTTTTTTGACCATGGTTTGGACTTTCTCTAAGGTAATTTCATCTAGTTTTGCTGGGGTAATTTCCTGAGATTTCCCATTGTATTTTGCATCGTAGTCAAAAAAATCATTTTCGGAAATAATTTCGGTAATGGGCAGCACCACAATTTTTCCGCGATCATTGTAGGCACCTACAGAGATTTCTTTCCCTACCAGGGCAGATTCGATGAGCAACTCGCCATCTTCCTTAAGGGCAGTATGGATGGCTTTTTCCAAATCCTTTTTGTGGTAAACTTTTACTATTCCAAAACTACTACCCGAACGATTGGGTTTTACAAAGCAGGGCAGGCCTACTTTTTCAATGATTTTTTCGGGATCTATGGCATCGCCTCGATCAAAAGCACATGAAGCGGCCACCGGAATATTCCATGTTTTGACTTTTTCCAGACAGGCCCTTTTGTCGAAAGTCAGGGCGGCAGAGTGGCTGTCGCATCCCGTCTGAGGAATGTTGCCATTTTCAAGCTTTTTCGCCAGTTCACCGTTTTCGCCGGGCGCACCGTGAATGGCGTTGAACAATACATCCAACCGCCGTGTCTTACCTCCGATTTTAAAGGTGAAATCATCAAGGTCGAGGGGGGACGTTTGGCCATCTCTATCTGCTACAATCCAATGGTTTTTGTCCACAATTATTTTATAAACTTCCCATTGTGAGGGAGATAAATTTTCGTAGACCGTTTGTCCGCTTTTTAGAGAAATTTCTCTTTCGGAGGAATGACCACCCATGGCGATACCCACCACTTTTTTGCTCATGTATTGCGTTTTAACAAAGGTATTGCATTTAATATTAATCCAAAAGCCCCGTGATTTGTTATCTTTACCCCAACATAGTGCGTATGAATTTGATTCGTTTTTTTTTCAGTAAATCATTCTTCTACCAGTTGGTGATGGCGTCTGTGGTTGCTTTTTTGTTTGTTTTTTTGAGTTTGGGCGTTTTAAAATGGATCACTTATCACAACCAGTACCAGACGGTTCCCGACCTGAAGGGTTTGTCACTAATTAATTTGCCCGATATAATGGAAGCGCAAAACCTTAGATTTGAAATCATCGACTCTTCCAAATACACCCCAGATTTGCCTCCCTTGAGTGTGATAGAGCACTTGCCGGGTCCTGACCAAGAGGTGAAAAAAAATCGTAAAATATACATCACCCTCAATCCCTCAGGATACCGTAGAATCAGTGTGCCCAATGTAGTACAAATTACCAGAAGAAATGCCGAGGTGACCCTTCAATCTGTGGGTTTTTCGATAGGAGAAATCACCTATGAAAACAATATTGGAAAAGATATGGTATTGGAAATTCGCCATCAAGGGCAGCCCATAGAGGCAGGAACACTACTCGAAAAAACAGCCAAAATAGATTTGGTTTTGGGAAATGGCAGAAAACAATAAACCCTTCCTCGATTCCGATCTGGAAGAAACTTCTTTGTACGAGCATTACGCCTTTACCGCCGACCCAGGTCAGGAACCCCTTCGCATAGACAAGTTTTTGATGAATCGCATCGAAAACGCTACTCGAAACAAAATTCAGCAGGCGGCAAAATCGGGTGCCATTCAGGTGAATGCCAACACCGTGAAATCCAATTACAAAGTAAAAGGGGGAGATACGATTAAAGTACTGTTTTCCCATCCTCCCCACGAAAATCTCCTTATTCCTGAAGCACTTCCCTTGGAGATTGTATATGAGGATGAGGCGTTGATAGTCGTTAACAAAAAAGCAGGAATGGTTGTACATCCCGGCCATGGAAATTATCAGGGCACATTGGTCAATGGCTTGTTGCATCATTTTGAGCATTTGCCCCTCAATGCCAACAATCGTCCCGGTTTGGTTCACCGAATCGATAAGGACACCAGCGGCTTACTGGTGGTGGCCAAAACCGAAACGGCCATGGTGAATTTGGCCAAACAATTTCACGACAAAAAATCCACCAGAGAATACATCGCTTTGGTCTGGGGCGATTTCAAAGACGACCAAGGAACCATAGAAGGTCATATTGGCCGTGACCCCAAAAATCGCCTGCAGATGACCGTTTTTCCCGATGGTAGTGCCGGCAAAGAAGCCACCACCCATTACAAGGTTTTGGAAAGGTTGGGATACGTTAGCCTGATCAGTTGCCGTTTGGAAACGGGCAGGACCCACCAGATTCGTGCCCACATGAAATACTTGGGTCATACCTTATTCAGCGATGCTCGATATGGCGGAGACAGTATTCTTAAGGGTACCACCTTTACCAAATATCGGCAATTCGTTCAAAACTGCTTCCAGATATTGCCGCGACAGGCCCTACATGCCAAAACCTTGGGTTTTGAACATCCCACCAAAAAAATATGGATGGATTTTGACGCTGTCTTGCCCGAAGACATGAGTACAGTGATCGACAAATGGAGGGCCTATGCCCAACATAAGCATATCTGATGATTCTATCAGTTCAGACAATCCTGCTGAATTGCTTTTCCAACGAATTCGTCCTAAATTTGAAAAAATTGTTGAATATGCTAAATCTCATTTCTCCAGCATTTCAAATCTCACTGTACTGGATGTCGGAGGAGGTCTAGGCGTATTTTTGGCTCTCATTAGAAAAATAACTGACTGGAATTGTACTTCAATCGAACCAGACGCAAGACTGTCGAAACACATCAATGAAGATCTTGGAATTGAATCTCTAAATTCCGATTACAGAACGCTCAGATGGGATCGTAAATTTGACATAATATGCTTGAACAAGGTTCTTGAACACATTGAGGAACCTTTAGGTTTTCTCGAAAAAGCAAAAGATGATTTAAAGCCAAATGGC
>CAZGUB010000005.1:0-9058 GCA_964528935.1 uncultured Flavobacteriaceae bacterium
TCAACATAATGCCTTCTTCATCTGTAATGATGCAAGGACTGGAAGGGAGCACCTTGGGAATCTGGGCAGCACACGGAGAGGGAAAATTCCATTTACCTATGGAAGAATCCCATTATCAAATACCCGGAAAATACCACAGTAACCGCTACCCTGCCAACCCCAACGGCTCGGATTACAATACCGCCATGTTGTGTAGTGACGATGGCAGACATCTGGTGATGATGCCTCATCTGGAAAGATCTACTTTTCCATGGAATTGGGCCCACTATCCCGAAGGAAGAAATGACAAATTTTCCCCTTGGATCCGCGCTTTTGAAAACGCCAAAAACTGGCTCGTCAACCAATAAAAATTATAATTCTAAGCGAATTTCATTACTTTAGAAAAAAAAGTAATGCATCCTTCCAGAATTTTCGACATACTGGAATATCAAGCCAAAATTCACCCCATAGAAAATTGTCTCAACGACAAATCCGAGGGAAAATGGAAATCCACCTCAACCCCTGAATTTTACGAAAAAGCAAATCTCATCAGCGCCGCTTTAATCGAGTTGGGGGTAAAACCCGATGATAAAATTGCATTAATCACCAACAACAACCGTTCGGAATGGTCCATTGTTGACATGGGCATCCTACAAACTGGGGCCGTTACCGTACCCTTATACCCCAACATCAGTGCCAAAGATTACCAATTTATCCTCCATCATTCCGAAAGTATTTTTTGTTTTGTGTCGGATCAAGAAATTTACAACAAGCTACAAACCATCCAGCTTCATCTAAAAAAACTCAAAGCCATTTTTTCATTCGACCAACTCGACCAATGTCAACATTGGGTAAAACTGCTGGAACAAGGAGCATCTGTACTGGACCATCAAAAACTAAACGAAGTCAAATCAAAAGTTGCAGCCCATGATTTGGCCACCATAATCTACACTTCAGGAACCACTGGGACTCCCAAAGGTGTTATGCTCAGTCATGACAATCTGGTCTCCAACGTGGTCTCTGCTTCCAAAAAATTACCCCTACAACTCACCCTATCCAAAACCCTAAGTTTCCTTCCCGTATGCCATATTTTTGAACGAACATTTCTCTATCTCTACCTCTACAATGGTTTAGAAATTTATTTTGCCCAATCTCTCGAGACCATTGCCCAGGACATCCAAGAGGTAAAACCTCATTTTATGACCACCGTTCCTCGTATGCTGGAAAAAATATATGCCAAAATCCAAGAAAAAGGTGAGGGACTGAAAGGACTCAAACGAAAGATTTTCTTTTGGGCTTTGGCAGTAGCCAACGATTTCGAGCCATTGGTTTCTAAAAAAATGATCTATACCCTAAAACTCATATTGGCTCGACAGTTGATATTAAACAAATGGAGGGCTGCTTTGGGAGGAAACATCAAAATGATCGCTTCAGGCAGTGCCCCCCTTCAGCCCAAACTCATACGTCTGTTTTCGGCAGCAAAAATGACCGTAGTAGAAGGGTATGGTTTGACAGAAACCTCCCCCATCATCAGCTTCAACGATATCAAAAACAAAGAGTATAGGGTAGGTAGCGTGGGAAAATCCATCGAGGGGGTAAGCATCAAAATTGCAGCCGATGGTGAAATTCTTTGCAAAGGTCCCAACATCATGAAAGGCTATTTTAAAGACCCCAAATTGACCCAACAAGTCATTCAAAAAGACTACTTTAGGACTGGAGATATCGGTACTTTAGACGATGAGGGATTTTTAAAGATCACCGATCGCAAAAAACAAATATTCAAAACATCAGGGGGGAAATACATCGCCCCTCAACCCATAGAAAACCAACTCAAGCAGTCTCCATTGATCGAACAAATTATGGTGGTGGGAGAAGGAAAAAACCGACCCGCAGCCATTGTTCAACCCAATTTTGAACAATGCAGATGGTGGCTAAAGGAAAATGGCTACGGACAGATCAATGACCTCGAACATATCTGCACCAACAAATATTTGATCGAAAAAATACAAAGTGAAATAAGAGCGTTCGACTCGCTTTTTGGCCGATGGGAACAAATCAAAGATTTTCGGCTGACACCAGAAATTTGGTCCGTAGAAGAAGGCCACCTCACCCCTACCATGAAAGTAAAACGAAAATTTGTGACTCAAATATACGCTGCACTCATCGAGGAGATTTACGGATAAAAAATTTACTTATTTATTATGCGTGCATAATATTATTTTATACTTTAGAAGAATGAATGAAAAAATAAGAAAAAAGACGGTAGATGCCGTATTGCGCTCTACTTGGACGTCGGTGAGCAAAATGTACAACCGCGAAGCCTCAAAATTTAATTCGACCATGGCGACTGGCTTTGCCTTATTAAATATTGACGCGAAAGGAACGCCATCTACAGCTTTGGGGCCTAAATTAGGCATGCAATCTACCAGTTTGTCGCGATTGCTCAAGAGTATGGAAGAAAAAAAACTAATTAAACGATTGGCTCATCCCAAAGACGGCCGCAGTGTATTGATTTTTTTGACCCCATTTGGAAGAGAGAAAAGAAACGATTCGAGGGAAGTAGTTTTGCACTTCAACGAATTGATAGAAAAAAAATTGACACACGAACAGATCAAGCACTTTTTTGAAGTAGCCGAATGTATTGTAGCAGAAAGTGAAAAATTTGAACATTTTTAATCAACAAAAACCCAAAAAAACATGGAACTTAATGCAAAAAAATTGATCAAAGGAGGTGAGTTTATAATCAAAGACAGCTCACCACAAGACATTTTTACTCCTGAAGATTTCTCAGAAGAGCAAATCATGATCAAGGAGAGTGTAAAGGAATTTATAGACAGAGAGGTATGGCCCCACAAAGAACAGTTTGAGAAAAAAGACTATGCACTGACAAAGCAGAGCATGCAGAAAGCAGCCGATTTGGGTTTCTTGGGTATTTCTGTTCCTGAGCCATATGGGGGAATGGGAATGGGCTTTGTCACTACCATGCTGGTATGCGACTACATCTCGGGAGCCACAGGATCTTTTTCTACAGCTTTTGGTGCTCACACCGGAATAGGAACCATGCCCATTGTTCTTTACGGAACCGAAGCCCAAAAACAAAAATATGTACCACTACTGGCCAGTGGGGAGTGGTTTGGAGCCTATTGTCTGACCGAACCTGGAGCGGGTTCGGATGCCAACTCAGGAAAAACCAAAGCCGTGCTTTCGGAAGACGGCAGTCACTATTTGATCTCGGGACAAAAAATGTGGATTTCCAATGCGGGTTTTGCAAACCTATTCATCGTATTTGCCAGGATTGAGGACGACAAAAACATCACAGGCTTTATCGTTCCTAACGATCCCGAAAATGGAATCACCCTAGGAGATGAAGAAAATAAATTAGGAATTCACGCCTCCTCCACCCGACAGGTATTTTTCAACCAAACCAAGGTACCGGTAGATCAAATGCTCGCGGGACGTGGACAAGGCTTCAAAATTGCCATGAATGCCCTCAACGTAGGACGCATCAAACTGGGAGCGGCCTGTTTGGATGCCCAACGCAGAGTCATCAGCAATGCCGTTCAGTATGCCAATGAGCGGATTCAATTCAACACCCCCATCGCACAATTCGGTGCCATCAAAGAAAAAATTGCACGCATGGCCACCTCTTGCTATGTCGGCGAATCAGCCAATTATCGTGCGGCCTTCGACATTGAATCTAAAATTGAGCACTTAAAAGAGGAGGGACTGGAACACCAAGAAGCCGAGCTCAAGGGGGTTGAAGAATTTGCTATCGAATGTTCCATAATCAAAGTAGCCAGTTCTGAAGACGTTCAGCATTGCACCGATGATGGTATCCAAATATATGGTGGTATGGGCTTTTCTGCCGATACCCCTATGGAATCGGCATGGAGAGATGCTAGAATTGGGAGGATTTATGAGGGAACCAATGAAATCAACCGCATGCTTTCTGTGGGCATGTTGATGAAAAAATCTATGAAAGGAGAGTTGGACCTGATGGGTGCCGTCATGCAAGTTGTAACTGAGATGAATTCAGGAGCCGTAGATAAGCCTACACCTAATGAACAAATCTTGGATTTAGAATTGCAAATGATTAAAAATCTCAAAAAGGTTTTTTTGATGTTGGCCGGAACTGCTTTCCAAAAATTTGGCCCAGAATTGGAAAAAGAACAACAAACATTATTGTCTTTGGCAGACATGATGATTGAAATTTACTATGCCGAATCGGGGGTAATGAGAACCATCAAAAATAAGGATAGGGGGATGGAACAGACCCACCAAATAGACATGGCAAAACTCTACCTATTTGAAGCAACAGAAACCACCCAACGCAAAGCCAAAGAAATAATAGGAAATTTGGCAAAAGGAGACGCCCAAACCAACCTACTAAAGAGTGTTCATAGATTGTGTCGATACGACCAGCTTCCCGACGTGATTGAATTGAAAAATCGTATTGCCGATGCGATCATCAAGGAAAATAAGTATTGTTTTTGATATTTAGATCATTATATTTTAATGAGATAAACTAAACTCGAAATATTGGTAGGGCATAGCTTTTTAACATTAAATTTATTCATATGGAATAGTTTCTCAACTTTTATTGTAATGGCTCAATAGTGTCAATTATTTTACCGGAGCTATAACTAATTTTTTGAATGATTTTTCCATTGTAATCATAATCTATCCAAGCTCCATGAGGCTGTCCTTTGTCATCAAAAGCAAAAGTCTTACGCAATTTTCCATTCGAATAGAAAAAGTTACTCCGCCCTGTTAAAATGCCGTGATCAAAATAATTTTCTTCTTTTAAAACACCGTTTTCCCAATAGAGCTCTCGCTTGCCGTGCATAAGATGATAATTATAATTCATACGTTCAGTCACCTGATCCCCTTTGTACGCTAACCAAGGACCATGAAGTAAACCCTTGTAATAGTTTGTTGAAACTCCCAACGATCCCTTAGCATCAAAAGTGCGGTATTCTCCATTCAATTTTCCTTCTTTCACCTCAAAAAAACGAATCGGCATTCCATGAAGGGTATTGTGATATACTTCTCCTGAAAAAAGTTGATCGTTGAGATAAAATAGGGAATCTCTCGAGGTTTTTACCACTTTGAGACGATCGTAGTTTGTAACCTCAACTTTTGAACCACAGCTTAACAATTTAAATGAAAAAAAAGCAATAACAAAAATTTTATTCAAAGTATTTAATTTTAGCAGGCTACCTAAAGCATTCATGAATTAAATTTTCTGAGTAAAAAATTGAATTAAAAATATGAATCTAATGCAACTAAAAGTCTTTTCAATGATATAAAAATACAATTAAATATTCTCTATATAATAATATAGCCTTAAATTCGTTTATAATTTGACTATATCTGAAAATCTTTTGATCGACAGAAGCTATATAAGGTTAATTAAACAATTAATTTGTTTAAACTTACTTTTATTTTCCTCCATTTTCTATGCTCAGGATTTGGGTGTATCAGATATTGTGGTCAATGAAGGAACCCTCAACGGCACGAAATACGAGCTATGTCCCTCCTCCAGTATCACTCTTGACATCACTTTTCGAAACTACCACGCTTCTAGTGATCAAATTAGTACGGTTCTATTCATCGTCAACGGGGTAAACAGTGTCACTAGTTTCGAAGTTGCCCCAACCCTAGCCACCAACATTGCTGGGAATGCTTCTACCAATCTAACTTATCCAGACGATTTCGATACCGGCGGAGCAGGACTCAATGATAGTCAAATCAATCTTCCTTTTCTCTTTGATGGCAATACAACCATAACTGTATCAACCACTTCTGTGTCAGCTACCGGGGATACCAATACCACCAATAATGCCACCAGCACATTAGTTTTGGTTTATGATCCTGACGACCCGACCATCACTGTAAACCCTCCCTCGGCCACTGTATGTCAAGGGGAACAAATTTATTTTGAGATCCAACCTGATGATGGCACCCAATATAATTTTTTCAAAAATGGATCATTAGTACAAAGTTCAACAACTGATCATACAATAACCTTCTCCTCTGATGATTCTGATCCAGATGCGTTGTCCGATGGGGATGTGATCAGTTATACGATGATTGACACCAATGGGTGTATGACCGACAGTTCGGGCCAAGAGATTACCGTAAACATTAACTTGTTGCCTACTGCAACCCTTTCCTCTACGGCCATTGACAATGTAGTTTGTAAAGGTGAAACCGTAACTTTTACCGCTACTGGTGGTGTGACTTATACCTTTGCAGTAGCAGGAATTGTTAGACAGAGTGGTGCTTCAGCATCATACTCAACCAATCTAATAGGTAATGGAGAGACAGTCTCAGTTACTGTTATTAATGCGTCGGGATGTGAGGACACATCTAGTCTAATAATGCTGGTTGGTGAAATTACGGATGCAGGTTCTATAATCCTAAGCGAGGCCAATGACATTGATGGAATTTGTTATGGTAATACTTTAAGTGGACAAATTTCTTCCACTTCAGTTGCAACTTCCACGGTAAATATTGCAACAAATATTGAATATCAGTGGCAAAGTTCTTTAAATGGTTCTGATTGGTTTGATATTGATGGCGCTCAAGGTGTGAATTACACTCCTGTAGCTGCTCTTTTCCAGACTACTTATTTTAGACGATTAGCTTATGCGGTCATTGGAGATAATACATGTACTAATTGGGAAGAATCAAACCAAATAACTATAGAAGTTTTTCCAGACTTTGATTCTACATTAGGTATTTCAGATGGTGATGGTGATGGAATTTTCTGTCTTGATGAGATTGTTACAATTGCTGCTCCCGCTGGTGCATCAACCTATACATTTTTAATTGACGGAAATACAGCTCAGGTTTCAACTACAAATGAGTTTTATCCTATAATGGCTTCAAGTGCCTCTACTTCTACTTTAGAAGTGACGGATGGAACAATAATTACTGTTGAAATTACCGATGCAGGAAGCCCAGGGTGCATCTTTACTGACAATTTAGTAATTAATGGAAGTACTTCTCCGATCAATCCCTCATTATCATCCAATATACCTGGTGGAATAATCTGTAATGGTGATACTGTTGAAATTACTGCTACTGGAGGAGTAAGTTATACATTTACAATCAACGGAGCGGGCGTTCCTCCCGGTCTTTTGAGTGAGGGCGGAGCTAAACTAACCACTAATGCCTTAACAGACAATAGTGTTATTTCTGTTGAAGTTTATAATGCTGGAGGATGCTCTGAATCAGTATCAATGACTATTCAAGTTCTTGATATAATTAATGCTGGAACTATTTCATTAACTGTCTCTGATGATTCAATTTTATGCTTTGGCGATCTTCCTGATGGGGATATAGGTTCTTCTTCAAATGCCACTTCATCTGATTCAATTTATTATCAATGGCAATCTAAAATAGCAGGTGGAGAATTTATAGATATTGCTGGACAAATTTCATCAGCTCTAGATTTTAGCTCTCTACCAGGGGGAGGCCCAACTCAAACTACAACTTATCACAGGCTTGCTTATTCATTTATTGATAATAATTCCAATGGAATATTCGATGCTGGAGATGTAAGATGCAACCAACCAGGTATTAGTAATGCAATTACCATAATTGTTAATCCTGAATACGATCCAAATTTAACACCTGATCAAGTAAATTATTGCTTTGGTGATACAATCAATATTACCGCAGATGCTATTGGGGGGGGAGGCACTGTTACCTACACTTTTACTATTGAGGGGGATACTTCAAGGAGTGTTTCCTCTACTAACAGGGTATTCTCTACAATTGCAGGTAGTGGTGGAGGACTTGAAATAAATGATGGTGAGATAGTAAATATAAGTGTTACCGATAATAATGGTTGCACATATACTCAGAGTATAACAATACTAGTTGATGATTTTTCCGAAACAGGTCTTGTTGTAATTAATACGAATCCCGCCTCAGGAGTAATTTGCGAGAATCAAGAAATACAATTTGAAGTTCAACCTTTTATACTAGGATCATATACATATGATTTTTTTGTCGGTGGTAATCCTCCGGGAATTGGAGATGTTATTAACAATAATATATTTACCACATCATCTATCTCTCAAGAAACAGAGGTATCTGTTATTGTGACTAACTCAAACGGCTGTTCTGCAACACAAACAATAACAATTCAAGTGCCTCTTCTTAATGACGGTGTTGGCGGAGGTATTATTACTCCCAATACAATCAATGTTTGTGCTGGAGAAAATCTTCCCGAAGACTTAATTTCCGATACAGATGCTACTTTGGCAGCGAACAGCTCTGCTGCCAGTGTAACTTACCAATGGCAAAGATTTAACGGAACCAATTGGGTTGACCTTATTGGAGCTGGAACTAATTCCAGTAGCCTGCTGAGCACTACCCTGATCACATTTACCGCTACTGATACTCAACTAAGAAGGGTTGCAACGGCTACTTTAAATGGTCAATCTTGTGATGAAAAATATGCTTTTGTAACAATCAATGTCTCAGAGGTAGGTAATCCTTTTATTACAAGCCCATCTGGTGATTTTGACTTCTGTGAAGGAGATACCATTACTTTCACCGCTAACGGAGCTCTTAATGTTCCCGGTGATACATATTACTGGAGAATTGGGACGACAACTGCAACAGGTGAAACCTTTGATGTAGACATGACAGCGGCTATTGATGGTAGAGATATTGAACTCTATTTGGTAACCGCTGCTGGATGTACATCTACTATAGCTGAAGAAACAATCTCTGTAACAGAGTCATTGACATTTGCACTTGACACCGATAAGCCTGGTGACACTGTATGCGCCGGTGAGGATATTGAAATTCAAGTAACCCTAGGACCCGGTGCGGTCGGAACTACTACTTATACTTATGATCTAGGTGCTGGTGGTATTGTAGTTAGTAACACTCCCACAATAACTGCCAGTTTTACTGAAGAAACAGACGTACAGGTTACCGTAGAAAACGGGGAATGCACCTCTATCACTGAAACAATTACTGTTTTTGTTCCATTACTTGACAACGGTGTTGGCGGAGGTATTATTACTCCCAATACAATCAATGTTTGTGCTGGAGA
>CAZGUB010000005.1:9158-15566 GCA_964528935.1 uncultured Flavobacteriaceae bacterium
ATATTGAAATTCAAGTAACCCTAGGACCCGGTGCGGTCGGAACTACTACTTATACATTTAATCTAGGCCCTGGAAGAATAATCACTCAAACGTCAAGTTCATTAACTGCTTCATTTACTTTAACTACTGATATTTTAGTAACTGTAGAAAATGGAGACTGTACGAGTTCTGCAGAATCAATAACAATTTACGTACCAGAGGTTGACTCAGCAGGCTTAATTGAATTATCAGATTCCAATGATTCTGTTATTTGTAGCGGTGAAGATCCTGACATCATCATTGGAGATGGTACAGGCGGAAGCGCAGTTGCAACTGCATTAACAGCTGGTGCAACTGTAACTTATCAATGGTACTATAAAACCCCATCAATGGGAACCTATTCTCCAACAGGAGTTGATGCAATTTTGGACCAATCAGAAAACTATGACCCCCTTCCTTTACTTACATCCGTAACTTATTATAGGAGAGCTTTTGTTTCATATAATGGAGTAATATGTGACTTTACAGACTCTAATTTGATAAGCATAGATGTTGAAAACATTAGAGATCCTGAGATTTTATTTGAAGGATTAGTTGTAACTGAAATAGAGATTTGTGAGGGACAAGAAGTTCAACTAGTTGGGCAAGGAGCACTTGCGGGAACAGATACTTACACTTGGTCAATTGGGGTTATTGAGCAAGCTTCGGGCACAGCGGTTCTAGATATACCTGAAAATACATTAATTACAGGAGACATAATTAAATTAGAGATAGAAAGTGAGGAAGGTTGTGTCTATGAGACAATAATTGATGTAGTTGTTAATCCAGATCCAGTAATTAATTTGACATCAAATGCATTAGTCCCCAATGTTATTTGCGAGTCAGATAGCATAATTTTTGAGGTTACTAGTGTACTTTCTGCAACATACTACTGGAGAAAATCAAGTGCTGCAACTCCTGTTTTTGTTGACTTACTAGGATCTCCAACAACTACAAATACAATAACTGTTGAAGGAAATGATCTTAGTGACGGTGATATAATAACTGTTACGGTATCCTTCACTGGAGGATGTTCAGTAACTGATAGTTTAACTGTTAACATAGTAGATCTTGATCCTGGAACTTTTAATACCAACGGCGGTAGAATAAATGTTTGTAGTTCTGACACTCCACCTAATTTATCAAGCACTAGTTTTGGAACTTCATCAAGTGCAGCATCAATCACCTATTTATGGGAGTACAGTACTGACAATAGAGTAAGCTGGATTCCAACAGCAGTAAATAGTTCCACATATGTTTTTGCTGGACCAATTCCAGAGAATAGAATTTACAGAAGAAGAGCTATTGCCTCTTGGGCTGGAACAACTCTTTGTGACCAACCAACTTTACTTGATGTAGAAATTGTTGTTGGTGATCCAGATGGAGGAACATTCGCTGTTGATTCAGACACCGTATGTTTTGATCTAGGAGACCTGGGACCCGTTTTAACAGTTACTGGAGCCTCTACAGGAACATATCAGTGGGAAGTTTCAACAAATGGTGTTGATTTTTCTGAAATTGCAGGAGCAGAGAATGAAACGTATCAACCAACATTAACAGACTCAGGAACAATATTTTTTAGAAGAATAACATATTCTTCGGCTACCTGTTCTGATGTTACGGACAATTTATTTACACTTAATGTTAGTGATATCGATTCAGGATCTCTAAGCACCTCTCCTACTGCAGTTTATTGTTATGGTAGCCAACCACCCATGCTAGGAGTTGATAATAGTGTTGATGGAACCTCCAGCACTGGTCCTGTAACTTATGAATGGCAGTATAAAATTGATGGACAACCGGGACCTTACATAACAATTCCGGGAGAGAACGGGAGATCTTATCAACCTCCTGCACTGGTTGCAAGTCCTACTAATCAAATTACAAGATATGTATATCAAAGGATTGCAAATGATGGAACATGTGAATCTGCACCAACTAATAGAGTTACAATTACAATTGCACCACTTATAGACACTGGGCTTCTTGGATTTAGTAATGTTGCTCCTTTAAACTACTACATTTGTGCTGATCAAGAAAATCCTGATGATTTAGAATTAAGGAATGCTACATTACCAGTTGCAGGCGTTGTAACTTATACCTGGGAACAATCAACAGATCAAATAAATTGGGGTACAGTTTCTTCTTCAAGTAGTAACATCCTTTTAAGTTTTGGGGCATCAAATACACCAACCCAAACAACCTACTACAGAGTTAAAATATCTTCTGGAAAAACTCCTCCATCAGCAGTTTCCTCGACTTTATCTTTTGCTCTAATTGAGACAGGAGAAGGTATTTCTAATAATGAAGTCTATGACATTTATATTGATGGAGTACTTGCAAGAGTTCAAACTGGACCAGGACTGATAACCACAGACCAAATTGGTACTGAAATGGCCGTCCAAATCTCTGCAATTCCCGGATACAATGCTACTTATTTCGAAGATCAAAACGTCATTACCGTTAATGAGTATTCTGAAAACATTTCTGTTATAAGAAGAACAAATGGTGTTAGTGACACTCTATTTTTAGAGATTATAGCTCAAACAAATGATTCAGCGGATGGATTCTGCTCAGCATATTCAAACATTTTAGAACTAGTGGTCTATGACCCTCCATTAATAGAACAAATAAGTGGTCCTTTTGATGGTCAAATAGTTTGTGACAATGCACAAATTGATCCAATAAGTTTCAGATTAAGTGGATCCTATGGCTCAATTCAAATAAGTAATATTACTTCACCATCTTTTACTATCACTCCATCAGGTGCAGGAAATGTACAATATGACCCAGTAACAGAAACTTGGACAGTTACTAATACAAATCAATTCACAATAACGGGAACCCCTACACTTGCCGAGGGTGAAAGTATGTTTATTAGAATAAGGACTGACGGACCATGTAGAGATGAGGTAGAAATAAATTATAGAGTTGAAACAGTAAATGATCCGGAGGCGCCCGACTTTATCTACAGAAATGTTGCCCAAAAAGGAAGAGCCGTCGAAGAGCGATTCAAAATATTTAACTACGATGGTACATGGTTCAACAATACTGTATGTCAAGATGATCTTGATGTTCCCCCAGATAATGCACCTATAGGCTATCAATTTGCTGCCTGTTATACAAACAATTCAAGTTTAAGAGATGTTACTTTTGATTGGGAAGTTGATCCCCCAGCAGCTGTATCAAATATGACATTTGTAAATCAAGGAACCGGTAGGCTAACAGTTGATCTTCCTATAGATAATGTAACTTCTACTGAAACTTTCACAACAGGATTCCGATATACGATAACTATTACTGGTCCAGATGGAATTGATAAATCTATTAACTATGATTCTGCTGAAGAAAACTATGACCAGCTTCTTACTCGTTTAAGGAATGACATAGATGGTATGGATCATATTTCAGCATCTAGAACGGATAGTGACGGTGATGGACAAGATGATTCAATAACTCTTACTGCAGACACGGCAGGGGATGACGGATATTTTAGAGTTTCTGTTGAAAATCCGAATAATGCGGAGTATCTAATAAGATCACCGATTTATTCCTATCCATTAAAAAATAATTTAGTTGAAATCGAATTTAATCCAGACTTTGGAACAACAACAAATACATCCGGTGGGGTAACTGCAACACTAAAGGTTAGGGCTTTATCAATCCAATGTACTGCAACATTTAGTGATTGGTATGAAGTACCCATCTTCGTTGTTCAAGAACAAAATCCTCCATATCCTTTGCCTGAACTAAGAGAGCCATTTGTATTTGATACTGCACCTGGAGACAACTTCATTGAGGTTTGTGAGGGTCAAAGATATAATGCAGTCCCAAGTTGTGAAATTCTAGATGGCCTTTCATACGAAACGATATTTTATTCTGGTCCAACAAATACCTCATCTCAAACTTTTGGATATCTGGAATGGAAAATTGACAATATTGATTCCAGTACATCAGGAGTTAATTTTCCAGGGCAAAACTATCCATGGAATGGTGGAATAGACCCAGATTATGGAATAGTAAGCTGGTCTCCCGGATTCTATGGACAATTTGATGTTTGTGTTAGACCCGTTGCCTGTGATGATTCAAAAGATAGTGATGGTGATGCTATTGATGATGACGGTGGATGGGTCTGTAGAACTATTATCATTTACCCTCTAGAGGAAATCCCAACAATTAGAGCTACAGATTTGCCAGTTTGTCCAATTCCTGCAACTGGAACAGTTACTTCAATGTTCAACGTCAATCCAAATGTTTCAGTTGATTGGAACGTTCAACCCGCGATTGCTGTATCAAGTACCTCTACAACCACGATCGATGGTAAAGAGTTTCTCCAAGTTGTATGGAGAAATGGTTTTGATGGAACGGCTTGGGTTAGTGCTGAAACACAAGAGTGCTCTAGTGGAATAAGGTATTTTACTGTTAGAATTCCTGATACTCCAACTATGACACTAACTTCTTCAGTGACCTCAGAGGAAGTATGTCAAGGTGAAGAAATAACCCCAATCACCTATAGAGTAGATGGATATTCTGTTATTGGGATTGATGATTCTGAATTACCTGTTGGGTTAACTGCCACTTACACTGCTGGAATTCAATCTGCAACATTTAATATCAGACCACGTCTGGGAGGAGTAATAGATGATGAGAAATTAACTTACGTAATTTCAATTAATTATACTGAATACTCCTTGACTATTAGTGACTCTGCAGATTTGAGTGAAATTACAGCAGAAATGGTTGATTTAATTCTAGCTTCGCCGGAAGTTGGATCTGTTACATCTACCACTGGAAATGGATCTAGTACAATTGAAATTTTAGGAGCTGACCCAGGAGTTCGTTTTAATATTGCTACTAATTCGCCGTTATATGGAGCTTTTTTCTTCAGTCAGCCAAATATTTCTGCACAAAGTGGACTACTAACAATAACAGGAAATATTTCAGAAACTTTATCTGATGCGGATAGTTCATACATAGGTATGGGAGGAATAAATAATTTAGCACAGGATCATAGATTTGATTTATTTACAATTACTTCCAATGCATCTTGTACATCGAGACTAGGTGAAATTCAATTATTTTATAAACCCAATCATTTTATCACTACTACTACCGAGACACTCCTTGTACAGGAAATTTGCGATGGAGAAAATATCGAAGAAATTGAATTTACTATATCTGGTGGTGCTAGAGATTTAGAGCAATTAGATTGGTCTCCCTATGCCCCTCCTGGAATTTTATATGACCCAAATCCAGGTAACCTATTTGGAAATACTGTTACATTCACCCTGTCAGGACAATTAAATACTGGTGTTACCACAACTACTGTTTTTTATTATACATTAACATCAACAGGAACCGTTTGTGAAATTGACACTGTAACAGGTACAATTGTTGTCCACCCTAATACCGAATCTGATCAGATTGATCCTAAACAAGGGGCTAATCTGGGATACTGTGATGGAACTTATGTTGACCTTAGATATGAGTTTGAAGGAATACCTGGACTAACTCTTACATCTACAGCTACCCTTGCCACTCTTGGGCTTGTAGCCAATAACACTTTCTCTAACACTCCAAGTGTTGTGTTATCCATTGTCGATAGTGCTACTTCTATAGGAGAAATTTTCCAAGTTGAAATCGTTGAGCAAGATGGCGGATCAAGAACCAGAAGATGGGAAAGTGTCACTGGTGCTGAAGGACCCAATGATGTTGCCACCGCCCTTGCTGCTGCCATTAATGCTGATGGCGAAGTATCTGCTGGTGCTGCAGGAAATAATATCACAATTACTGCAAATGATGATAATTATGTATTCTGGGTAAGAGTTAACAAAGGTGGTGTGGCTGGTAGTGTAGATCATGTAGATGACAGTAAAATAAGAGTAACTGATGCTACGCCTGTCAAAGGTGTATTCTCCCTTACCGGTACTCTGACTCTTGGTATATCTAATACAACTAGCTACACCCTAGTAATTACCAATATCAACGAAAGATGTGACTCTTATACTACAACAAGCGTATTGGAAATAGATCCAGGACAGATTATTTCTGTTACTGATGATGATGACCTTGCTCTTGAGTTTTGTGATGGAGAAGCTGTAAGCAGTCCTACCTTTGTTCTTGATGGATCTGCAACTGGATACAATGTAACATGGTCTCCAGCTCTGCCTAACGGAATTAATTTTGATGTTCCAGCACAAAATAATATAGGAACCTCGACATTTACTCTCACTGGTAATTTAAATACTGGAGTAACAACTACAACTGCATACTATTATACCATTGTAACTGAAGGTACTGCTTGTGTTACTGATTCAATATCTGGAGCAATCATAGTCCACCCTAATACCGAATCTGATCAGATTGATCCTAAACAAGGGGCTAATCTGG